>JBOHMF010000176.1:0-8368 GCA_050730055.1 Allostellaceae bacterium | reverse complement strand
TCGTCAATGTCAAGACCGACGACCGCGCGCGCGCCGGCACAGCGGCGTTCGCCCAATATTCCACGTGAGAGCAGGGGCGCATTTAGGTCCAGTCACGGCAATGGTTCTCTGCCTGGCAGGCCTCCAGGCCCGGCAGCGCCCGTCATGCTCGCAGTAGGCTGCGCGCCGCCGAGTGCCTCGGCGAGCCGTGGCAGCCGGTTGCCCCGACCGAGCCAGGCGGCGAAGCGGTCAAGATAGAGGTATACGACCGGCGTCGTAAAAAGCGTCAGCCATTGCGATATGAGCAGCCCGCCGACGAAGGCGATGCCCATCGGCTGCCGCAGCTCGGAGCCGGCGCCTTGGCCGAGCGCGATCGGCAGGCTGCCGAACAAGGCTGAGAAGGTCGTCATCATGATCGGCCGGAAGCGCAACAAGCAGGCTTCGCGGATCGCCTCACTCGGGCTCTTGCCCTCTCTGCGCTGCGCCGTCAGTGCAAAGTCGATCATCATGATCGCATTCTTCTTGACGATGCCGATCAGCAGCACGATGCCGATGATCGCGACCACCGACAGATCGTAATGGCATACCCAGAGCATGATCAGCGCGCCTACCCCCGCCGCCGGTAGTGCCGAGAGGATCGTAATCGGGTGGATGTAACTCTCGTAGAGCATTCCGAGCACGATGTAGACGACGAGAATAGCCGCCGCGAGCAGCAGCGGCATCGTTGCGAGCGAGGTCTGGAACGCTTTCGCAGTGCCTTCGAAGGCGCCGTGCAGGGTAGCCGGCGTGCCGAGCCGGGTGGCCGCGTGCTCGACCGCGCTCACCGCCTGTCCGAGGGCCACCCCTGGCGCGAGGTTGAAGGACAAGGTGACCGCCGGGAAAACGCCTTGATGGCTGATCGTCAGCGGCACCTGCTGCGAGACGAAATGGGCGACCGCCGAGAGCGGCACCTCGACGCCGGACGGCGAATGGACAAAGATCCGTTGCAAAATGGTGGGGTCGCGACTGAACTGCGGCGCGATTTCCATGACCACCTTGTTCTGATTGATCGTGCCGTAAATCGTCGCTGCCTGGCGCTGGCCGAACGCGTCGTAGAGGGTCTGGTCGATCAGTCCGGCCGACAGCCCCAGCCGCTCGGCCTCCTGACGATCCACGACGACATTGATTTGCGGCGCCGCCGACTGCTGATCCGAGGCGACGTCGCGCAATTCGGGCAATTTCTTCATGGCCCCTTCCATGATCGGCGCCCAATGATTGAGTTGATCGAGGTCCATGTCGGTCAGCGTGTATTGATACTGGGTGCGCGCTAGGCGGCCGCCGACCCGAATATTCTGCGGGATCTGCATGAACAGCTTGGCGCCGACGACGGCTTGCGCTTTCTCTTCGATCCGCCGCAGGATGGTTTCGGCCGAGGCGCGCTCGCCATAGGGTTTGAGCTGGCCGAAGATGTGGCCGGTATTCTCACCCGGGTTGTAGGAATAGGCGCCGGCGTGGAGGAAGACGCCGGACACGCCCGCTTCGTGCAGGATCATATCGATGATCTTGCGCGCGGCGTCGACAGTCTTATGGAATGACGAGTCCTGGCGGGTTTCGACGAGGCCGAAGAACAGCCCCGTATCCTGTTGGGGCACGAAGCCCTTGGGGATCGCGACGTAGAGATAGGCGGTCGCAGCCGTGAGCGCGAGAGTCAATAGCAGCGCGGCGAAGCGGTGGCCAAAGACGATGCCGAGGCCGCGGTCGTAGGCGCGCAACACCGCCGCGAAGCCGCGCTCGGCGGCCTCGTTGAACCGGTTCTTGCGCTGCTCTGCCGCAGGTTTCAGGAACAGCGAGCACAACACTGGCGTCAGGGTGAGCGAAAAGAAGGCGGAAGCCAGCACAGCGACCGCCACGGTCGCGGCGAACTCGTGAAACAATCGTCCGACGATACCGCCCATGAAGAAGATCGGGATGAATACCGCGATCAGTGAAATGGTGATCGAGACGATGGTGAAGCCGATCTGCCTGGCGCCGCTGAGCGCGGCCTGCATCGGCGGTTCGCCCGCCTCGATATGGCGCACGATGTTCTCGATCATGACGATGGCGTCGTCGATCAAGAAACCAACCGCGATCGTCAGCCCCATCAGCGAAATGTTATCGAGCGTGAAGCCCGCTACATACATCACCGCGAAGGTGGCGAGCAGCGACAGCGGCACGACGAGGCTGGGGATCACCGTCGCCCAGAGACTGCGCAGGAAAACGAAAATGACGACGATGACAAGGCCGATCGTCAACAGCATCGTGTACTGGACGTCGGTGATCGCGGCGCGGGTCAATTGCGACCGGTCGGACATCTGTTCGACCTTGATCGATGGCGGCAGCGAGCGTTCCAGACGCGGCAGCACGGACTTCACCCGTCGAATAGCCGCGAGCGTGTTGGCGCCCGTCGCGCGCTCGATCGCCAGCCCCTCGGCCGGTTTGTTGTCGTACCAGGCGCCGACCTGCGAATTCTCGACCGAGTTGACGACCCTGGCGACGTCCTTGAGGTAGACCGGCGCGCCATTTCGGTAGGCGATGATCAGGTTGAGAAAGGACGCCGCATCCAGACGCTGATCGTTGCTGCCGATGCTGATCGCGCGTCCCCGACCGATGATCTCGCCCTTGGGCAAATTGACGGTGGCGTTGGCGAGCGCGCTGCGCACCGTTTCGAGGCCGATCTGGCGGGCGGCGAGAGCCATCGGGTTAAGCTCGACCCGCACCGCATACTTCTTTTGACCGAAGACGAAGACGCGGCCGACCCCTTTGACCATCGCGATCGGTTCCGCCAGCACATTTTGGACGTATCGATCGAGGTCGTAGTCCGGCCAGGCGTCCGAATGGACCGCGTAGATCAACATTGGAAAATTTGCCGGATTGACCTTCTCGTAGCTCGGCGGGCTCGGCAGATCCTTCGGCAAAAGGCCGCTTGCCGCGTTGATCGCGGTCTGCACGTCCTCGGCCGCGCCGTTGATGTTGGTCGAAAGATCGAACTGGAGGGTGATCGTCGTCGTCCCGACCCCGGAGAGCGAGGTCATTTCCGAGAGGCCTGAGATCGAGCTGAACTGCTGTTCGAGCGGGGTCGCGACGGAAGAGGCCATCGTTTCCGGGCTGGCTCCCGGAAGATTGGCGGTGACGGTGATGGTCGGGAAGTCGACTTCCGGCAAGGAGGCGACGGGCAACAGCCGATAGGCGACGATGCCGAAAACCAAAACTCCGAGCATCAACAACGAGGTCGCGATCGGTCGCCGGATGAAGGGCTCGGAAATGCTCATAGGTGCTCTACCCGCGCCTCCAAGCGATCGCTCCTGTCGCATCGGCAGGACGGAGCACCCTATGAAGCCTCGATCCGGCGGTGTGAGGCTCGACGACGCGTTGCCGTCTGCCGATGATAGTCAGCGCGCCGGCGTTTCCGTTTGCGGCAAATTGCCTTTGCATCCAGCGTTTCCTCGGGGCTTTACTACCGTCGAGCCGTCATTGTGAGACTTATAATCCCCAGCGACAACGTATTCTACCCGAGAACACGCGAGACCGACCGTTTTGGGCGTCGCATCCATCTATATGCTCGATCGCAACGACGTTGCCCGGCGACGATGGTCGCCTTCACCCAATAACGACATCGGGCGGCCGCTGGCTTTTTGCTACCCAAGAATGAGTCCACGCCCTAACGCACCACGCCCGAAATGCAGCACGGCTTGTGACGCGGGCGCGTAATTTTGCTCTTGAGGTAACAGCGCGCCGACGCCCCGGCATAGCCAGGCCGCATATAGGTCCAGTCACGGCAACGCTTCTCCGCCGTGCAAGCTTCCTGGCACGGGGCACCGGCCGGATCGCTCGCGGTATCGAAGTTGCGGTAGTCGCCGCCGATGCGGTCGATGCCGTATTCGATTCCGTTATGCCGCGGCTCCACCACGCCGGCGCCACGCACCCCGGACACGCAGCAATCGTCCGCCTGGCGCGGCGGCACCCGCCGCATCAACCGGCAGGTGGCGAGCACTTTTCTGGTGTGCGGATAGGAGAAGCTCCAGGCCCGGCAGCGCCCGTCATGCTCGCATCGGGCCGCGCAAATCGCCGGATCGGCGAGATGGACGGTGAAACTGAGATAGTCGCTGCCCTGGCGGTCATAGCCGACCTGAGCTTGCGCCGGAGCGGCCGGCGCCACCAGGACGGCAAAGCCGAGCGCGCCCAAAACAGCGCCGCAGAGATTGACCCGAAAATGCATCCGCGCCCGCTTGACCCAGGTGAAGGTCTCAATCCCGCGCCCCGGGGCGCATGGTAGCGCAGCGGCTAAAGCTTGTGCAGATGCGATACGGCGGGTCTCGCCTGGACATGGACATGAATGCGCCAGCCGGGAGGGACCGGCGGGCGCTTGATCCGTCCGCAAGAGGGGATGTTCGCGGGTTTCGGATCGCGGCCGATGAGAGGGATCGGCCGTTTTCGATTCACACCATTAAACGGCGTGGCGTGTCGCGCATTTGATGTTCAGGCGGCGGATGTTGGGCTCCACCGGACGCTGCCGCACCACGGGCGGTTCCACGTGGCGGTAGAGCCGCCGTTCCTGCGCGCGCTCGCGCAAAAGCGGGGTCGGATCCTGCCAGAACGGCACCGAGAAGGCGTCGTTTATGTCGGATTGCCTGAGGCCGATATCGGCGAGCATGGTCTGGTCGAAGCTGGCCAGCATCCGCGCGTCGCGGCGATTGCGCAGAACCTGGGCAAAGCGATCGGTCCAGCTGGCCAATTGCGCCGCCAGGCCGGCAAAACCCCGCGCCAAGGTTACCCCGGCGAGAGGCAGAACGGGGATGTTTGCAGTCATATCAGTCTCCATTTAGTTCACGGTTATTGGGCCAAATTGCCCCTCAACCGCGCCCCGGAACACCCGCTTTCCCCACCCGATTCCTAACGTGTGCACCGGCAGTGACCTTTATATGCACCGGGTCTATTGATTAGTGAAACGAATGTTTCTAATCTAACCCATCTGGATCGGTGATATGACCCGCCTGGCCACTGCCAGCCTTTCAAGGACTTATGTCCCATGACTGCTTTGCTCGATGTCGACCAGTTACGCACCTTCATCGCCATCGCCGAGACCGGCAGTTTCACGAAGGCGGCGGAGGTGGTGCACAAGACGCAGTCGGCGGTATCGATGCAGATGAAGCGGCTGGAGGAGCGCATCGAGCGGCCGATCTTCGCCCGCGACGGCCGCGCCTCCAAGCTCACCGAGGACGGCTCGCGCCTGCTCGATTACGCGCGCCGGCTGGTCAAGCTCAACGTCGAGACCGTGGCGGCCTTTTCCGACACCGCGCTATCGGGACGCGTGCGCCTCGGCGTGCCCGACGATTATGCCGACCGCTATCTGCCGGAGATCATGGCGCGCTTCTCGCGCGCCTATCCAAGCGTCGAACTGACCGTGATCTGCGAGCCGACCGACGACCTGCTTGAGCGTATCGACGCTAACGAGGTCGATCTCGCCATCATCACCAACTGCGATTCCAAGCGCGCCTCGGAAACCTTCCGGCGCGAGCGGCTGCTGTGGGTGACGTCGAACCGCCATTCCACCCATATGGAGGAGAGACTTCCGCTGGCGCTGGGGCGGCCGAGCTGCAATTGGCGCCACACGGCGATCGAGCGGCTGGAATCGATCGGACGGCTCTACCGCGTGCTCTATTCGAGCTCAAACGCCGGCGCGGTGGCCGCCGCGGTCTTGGCCGGGCTGGCGGTCTCGGTGTTGCCGGAATCCGGCTTGCGTCCCGGCATGCGCGTGCTCACCGCCAACGAAGGTTTTCCCGAACTGCCGAGTTGCCGCATCGGGCTGGCGCGCAGCGCCCATGATTCATCGGCACTCGCCGATGCGCTGGCCGAGCACATCATCTCCTCGCTCGACAATTTGTCGAAAGCGCAGGCGGCGGAGTGAACGCACTCTCGTGTCCCGGACGCGGTGCAGCGCGTTAGCGGTGCACCGCAGATCCGGGACCCAGCTTGCTTCAAGAGATAACCGGGGTCCCGGGTCTGCAGCGCATCGTTTTGCTTCGCTTCACGCTGCGCTGCGCCGGGGACACGAGACCTCAATACGCATATTCCTCATAAATCGGCTCGACGGTGCCGTTCCAGGCGCCGTTGAATTTCTCCAGTAATTCCTCCGCCGGCGTCAGGCCGCGGGCGATGCTCTCTTCCAGCGGGCGTAGATAGCGCGTCTCGTCGCGGCCGTTGCGGTCGAGGTGCTTGCGGCGCGCCAAGCCACGCGCCGCGAAACGCAAGGTCTCCTGCGCCAGCGTGAGCACATTGCGGCCGCCGATCTCGGCGGCAAAGCCGAGCTTGGGCACGTCGTCGCGCAGCTTCTGGCGTTCTTGCGCCGTCCAGCCCTTCACCATCTGCCAGCAAGCCTCGAGCGCCTCGGCGTCGTAGAGCAGACCGGCCCAATAGGCGGCGAGCGAGGGCAGCCTGCGCCACGGCCCGCCATCGGCGCCGCGCATTTCCAGGAAGCGCTTGAGCCGCACCTCGGGAAAAATGGTGGTCAAATGGTTGGCCCAGTCGGAGATCGTCGGCCGCTCGCCCGGCAATTCCTTGAGCTTACCGGCGAAGAAATCGCGGAACGATTTGCCCGATACGTCGATATATTTATCGCCGCGCTTGATGAAATACATCGGCACGTCGAGCGCATAGTCCACGTAACGCTCGAAGCCCATGCCATCCTCGAAGGCCCAGGGCAGCATGCCCGAACGCGCTTTGTCGGTATCGGTCCAGATGTGCGAGCGGAACGAGAGATAGCCGTTCGGCTTGCCCTCGGTGAACGGCGAATTGGCGAACAGCGCGGTCGCCACCGGCTGCAGCGCCAGCGATACGCGCAGCTTCTTCACCATGTCGGCTTCCGACGAGAAGTCGAGGTTCGCCTGCACCGTGCAGGTGCGGTACATCATGTCGAGGCCGAGCGTGCCGACCTTGGGCATATAGGCGGTCATGATCTTGTAGCGGCCCTTGGGCATGACCGGCATGTCGACGCGGCGCCAATTCGGCGTCATGCCGAGCCCGAGAAAGCCGATGCCTAAGGGCCGCGCCACTTCGCGCAGCTGCGCCAGATGCGCCATCAACTCCGACGCGGTCTGGTGCACGGTTTCCACCGGCGCGCCGGAGAGTTCGAACTGGCCGCCCGGCTCCAGCGAAATGGCGCCGCCGCCGGTGACGTCGAACATGCCGATGATGTTGTCGCCCTCGACAATCGGCTCCCAGCCGAGCAGGTGCACCATGCCGTCGAGCAGCGCGCGGATGGAGCGGCGGCCGGCATAGGGCACCGGCCGGTGATCCTCGAGCGTGAAGGCGAACTTCTCGTGCTCGGTGCCGATGCGGAATTGCTCCGCCGGCTTGCAGCCCGCCTCAAGCCAGGCGACGAGTTCGTCGCGCGTCTCGATCGGGGTTGAATCGGTCTGGTCACGGGCCATGCAAGCGTCCGGCGCGAAAGCGTAAAAAAAGCCGCGACCTTAAACATGGGAGCCGGAAAAGGGCAATGCGAGGGGCGCATGGCCCCTAGTCTGCGGTATTGAGCTGGAAGAAGCCTTGACTTCCGGCCGCTACCAGTCTGCTGAAAATCAATTCTCTGTCATTCCGGGGCCGGCCGAAGGCCGGAGCCCGGAATCCATAACCCCTGTATTTCGATATCCTTTCCGCCGGGGTTATGGATTCCGGATAGCCGCTTCGCGGCTTCCGGAATGACGGCGAAGATTTTTTCAGCAGCCTGCTAAAGCGCTTTCCGCTAGTTTTCAATCAACCGCTCGTCCCCGCGACCCGGCCTACGCTCGCTTCGCGAGCTTCGGCGGGTTTTGGACCGCCGAAGCGCGGAGCGCGAAGGCGGAAAGCGGGGACCCAGTGAGATATTTTTGTACTTAGCAATCTTGGCCCTGGATTCCCGCTTACGCGGGAATGAGCGGAGTGTGGTTTAGTGCAAGTGGAAACCACTCCGATCGTACGGAAACGTCAATCGGCCTTGGCGATTTCGGTACCACCGCTGAAGGCGCAGAATTTCCCGGCGCCGTCGCGATTGAGAATGGCCTCGGCCATGATCGAGCGCGCCGAGTTGCCGCTGCACAGGAAGAGGACGTTATGGACGCGGTCGGGCACGGGGCTTCTCCTGGCGCGGGCTTCGTGACGATAATGTGTCGTGATTTATCGGCGCGACATGACGATGGGATGACGGGCTTTCCCTCTCCCCGCTTGCGGGGAGAGGGTGGCGAGCGAAGCGAGCGGGTGAAGGGCGTTTCTACATACTCAGAATCGCATTCGCGCCCCCTCACCCGACTTCCTCGCTTCACTCGGAAGTCGGCCTCTCCCCGCGCGCGGGGAGAGGTGAAAGAAGCCAAGCTTGCGCCCCACGCTCCAAGTCTTACAT
>JBOHMF010000175.1:0-8460 GCA_050730055.1 Allostellaceae bacterium | reverse complement strand
GATAAAGCCCGGCGGCCGGCGCGGTCGGGCCGCCGGCGCGGCGGTCGCGGGCGGCAAGCGCCTCTGCCACGCCCTCCGGCCGCCAGCGCCCCAGCCCGACCAGTTGCAAGGTCCCGGCCATGTTGCGCACTTGGCGGTGCAGAAAGGAGCGCGCCTTTGCGATGATCTCGACCTCCTCGCCGCGCCGGCTGACGGTCAGCGCATCCAAGGTCTTGACCGGTGATTTCGCCTGGCACAGCGAGTCGCGAAAGCTCGAAAAATCGTGATGGCCGATGAGGTGCCGCGCACCCTCCTGCATCGCCGCGACATCGAGCGGCCGTCGGATGTGCCAGACTCGCCCGCGCTCCACCGCCGGCGCGGCGCGCCGGTTCAGAATGCGATATCGGTACATCCGCTCGATCGCCGACAGCCGGGCGTCAAAACTGTCGGGCACCGCCTCCGCCGCGAGCACGCTGATCGCCGCTGGGCGCAGGTGAAACTCGATCGCATTGCGCACAACCTCGGACGGCGCGCTCTTCGCGAGATCAAAATGAGCGACCTGGCCCAGAGCGTGGACGCCGGCATCGGTGCGGCCGGCGCCGGTGACGAGGACGCTCTCGCCGCAGAACCGCGCGATCGCGGTTTCGAGGCTCTCCTGCACCGACAGTCCGTTTCTCTGGCGCTGCCAGCCGACAAAGCCGGCGCCGTCATATTCGAGCGTCAGCTTGTAGCGGGGCACGGCAGCACCGTCCCGGCCGGGATCGCAAATCCGCGCAGAAATGCCGGCGTCTCGACCGGCATGCGGCCGGCGCGCTGCACCCTGAGCGGTCGCAGGACGCCGCCGCCGCAGGCGATCGAGAGGCGTGCGTCGAGCACGGTGCCGGGCGCGGCCTCGCGTTCGCCTGGCAGGACGGCGGCGGCCAGCACGCGGATGCGCTCGTCCTGCGCCTCGAAGAAGGCGCCCGGCTGCGGGGCAAAGGCGCGCACCCGGCGTTCGAGCGCCGCCGCCGGTTTGCGCCAGTCGAGCCGTCCCTCCCCGCGCTCGATCTTGGCGGCATAGGTCGCTCCGGCCGCGGGCTGCGGCTGCGGAAAAAGCCGCCCGTTGCCGATACCCTCGATCGCCTCAAGCACCAGCCGGGCGCCGACCAGCGCCAACTCAGCGGCGAGACCGCCCGCGGTCGCCTGGCCGCCGATCGCCACGGCCCGCTGCAACAGGATCGGGCCGGTGTCGAGACCTTCCTCCATCTGCATGATCGTGACGCCGGTCTCGCGATCTCCGGCGAGGATTGCGCGCGCGATCGGTGCTGCGCCGCGCCAGCGCGGCAAGAGCGAGGCGTGTACGTTGACGCAGCCAAGCCGCGGCGCCCGCAGCACCGCCGGCGGCAGGATCAAACCATAAGCAGCGGTGACGGCGAGGCCGGCGCCGAGGGCGGCAAATTCCGCCTGCACTTCGGAGGGGCGCAGGCTTTGCGGGGTTCTGACAAGGATCGCGTGCTCTTCGGCGAGACGTTGCACCGGCGAGGGTTGCAGTCGATGTCCGCGACCGGCGGGGCGCGGCGGCTGGGTGTAGGCGGCGAGGATGCCGTACCCGGCGGCGATCAGTTCCTTGAGGATCGTCGCGGCAAACTCCGGCGTACCCATAAAGACAAGCGCCAGCGGCCTCGCCGCCGTATCTTTCCGGCCGTTCATCGCGGGCCGGCGCTAGGCCGGGACCGTGGTCCGGCCGCGCTTCATCTTGGCGAGCTTGCGCAGGATCATGTCGCGCTTCACGGCCGAGACGTGATCGACAAAGAGGACCCCGTCCAAATGATCGATCTCGTGTTGCAGGCAGGTGGCCAGGAGACCCTCGGCGTGAAGCTCGCGGATCTCGTTCTCGTGATCAAGATAGGAGAGCCGGATCTCCGCCGGGCGGACGACTTCGGCATAGTGCTCGGGCAGTGACAGGCAGCCTTCATTTGCCGTCAAGAGGTTCGGCGAGCGCCACAGGATCTCGGGGTTGGCGAGCCGCAAAGGTTGCGGCTTCTCGCCCTCGCGTGCGACATCGACGACGATGACCCGGCTCGCAAGGCCGACCTGCGGCGCGGCCAGCCCGATGCCGATCGCGTGGTACATGGTTTCGAGCATGTCGTCCATCAGCCGACGGACCGGCGCGTCAACCGCCGGGACGGGCCGCGCCTTTCCCTTGAGCCGCGGGTCGGGCGCCATGATGATCGGGAGCAGAGCCATCGCGGTTTGTAGTTAGGCCGCCTGTTTGGCAGCGTCAATATGGCGGACGGTCTCCCGTATTCAGGCAAAGCGCCGGGCCAGCGCTCTCTCCGCCTCGCCGACGATACGTTCGAGAATGGCGCCGGCCGGCTCGATGGCGTGGATCAGATCGATGCCCTCGCCGGCAAAGACGACGGCCGTGTCGGGATCGCCGGCCGCCGCCGCGGCGGCATAGCGGGCGCGCTCGTCCGCGTCGGCGGCAAGGAGCGCCGCCTCGCGCCCGTGCCAGGCCGCGCTGAAACGATTGCGAAGCGCCCGGCCGGTAAAACCGGCGGGCCAGTCGCGGCCGCGCGCAATGTCAAAGACGGTGGTGCGCACAGTGCCGTCGCCCTCGCCGGCGACAAGGCGCGCCTTGACCGCAGGCGCTCCAAGCGACTCCTCGGCGGCATAAAAGCGCGTCCCCATCAGAACCCCATCGGCACCCAGCATCAGCGCCGCTGCAAGACCGCGCCCATCGGCGATCCCGCCCGCCGCAACAACCGGCACCGAGCGCCCGGCACCAGCCACGAGATCGACGACCGCCGGCACCAAGGGCAGCGTCGAGCGGCGCCCGCCGTGGCCGCCCGCTTCGGTGCCCTGGGCGATGAGAATATCGGCGCCCAGGGCGAGGACGGCGCGCGCCTGTTCGAGGCTCTGCACCTGACAGATGGCCAGTGCGCCGGCCGCCTTGATGCGCGGAAGATACGGCGCGGCATCGCCAAAGGACAGCATGACCGCAGCGGGGAAATGACACAGCGCGAGATCGAGCGTGTCCGGCGTTCGCGCCAGCGCCCAGGTGATAAAGCCGCAGCCGATCCGCTGATTGCCGGCCGCCGTGAATTCGCGTTCGAGCCAGTCAGCCTCGGCATAACCGCCGCCGATGAGGCCAAATCCGCCGGCGGCGCTGACCGCTGCGGCCAGGGCCCCACCCGCGACATAACCCATCGGGGCGAGCAGCACCGGATGGCGGATGCCGAGCCGCTCGGTCAGTCGCGTGCGCAATGCCATTTTCTTCTCTTCCGCTCAGCCGGCCTCGTCCGGAAACCAGTCGCCGATAACCTCATCGGCGGTGAACCCGATCCGCTCAATCTGATCGCGAATCTTTTCTGCCAATTCGCCGTGCTCATCGAGATCGGCGGCTGCGAATTCGGCCGCACGGCTCATCTCTTCCGCAATCATCTGATCGACCTCGCGGCGCAGGCTCGGGCTGTCCCGCAGCACATCTGCGATTTCACCGCGCGCCTCGCCAATTGTGAGGCGCCAGCCTCGGCGCGGACCTTCGGCGGGGGAGGCAGCAAGCTTGCAGAGATGCCGAAGAATTCGGCGGATCTGCGAGCGCAGGTCCCGGCGATCGGATCGGCCCAAACTCTCGATCTCCTCGGCGAGGTTGTCCCAGTCGAGCGGCAGATTGACGCCTGCGGTCTTGGCATGGCGCAAGGCGGCGGCCTGATCCGCGGTCCAGCGGACAAAGTCCTCATCGTAGAGATTGCCGGATTTGTCCATCGCCGCCTCCCGCTCAGCTCGCCGCGTCTGGAAACCAGTCGCCCAAGACCTCGTCGGCGGTGAACCCGCCGGCGAGCCGCGCCTTGATCCGCTCGGTCGGCTCACCGTGGGCTGCCAAATCCCCCGCCGCGAGTTTTGCCGCGACAACAATCTGCTTTGCGATCATGGCCTCGACCTCGCGCCGCAGACTGGGGCTGTCCTCCAACAGAGCTTCGATCTCGTCTCGGGCTTCCAGAATTGTATTCCGCCATCCGGCGCGCGGTTCCACCGTGGGCGAGGCTCCGAGCTTCAGCAGGTGACGCAGAATGCGTGTGATCTGCGAGCGCAGTTCGCGGCGGTTGGATTGGCCCAAGCTGTCGATCTCCTCGGCGAGGTTGTCCCAGTCGAGCGGCAGGTTCGTGCCCGCGGTCTTGGCGCGGCGCAGGAGGGCGGCCTGCTCTTCGGTCCAGCGGACGAAGTCCTCACTGTAGAGATTGCCGGATTTGCTCATATCATAGAGATCGCCCGGTTTGGTCATCATCCTCACCCCTCGGCCAGCTTGCCGGCTAAGGTAGTGCAAATCGGGAATGGCTGGGAGGGTCGCGCCGCGCGCGACCCGGTGCTTTCAGTGAGATTGCGGGGCGGCAGGATGCTCGGTCCGCAGCTTGCGGTAATAGGCCCGCTGCTTGGCGCGCCAAGCGGCGCGCTCGGCAGGATCGATGGTGCCATCGTGATCGGTGTCGATCTCGTCAAACCGCCGGCGATCGCGGCGGTCGCGTTCCGTGGCTGGCATCTGCGCCAGCCAGTCGTAATAGACCTTGCGCTCTTGCAGCGTCTTTTTGCGATCGGCCGGAAGGCTGGGATCGGCAAGGCGCTCGGCGAGGGCCTGACGCCGGCGATCAAGACTTTTGATCCGATAAGCCTCGTATTGTGTGAAGGTATAGGAGGGACCAGCCGCGGTTGCGGCGGCCGGCTGTGCGGCGGCGGCCGGCTGCCACAGAGCAAAAACCAACAGCGCCGGCGCGGTCGCCAGCGTCCAGCGGGTCATGACCGGTCTCCGGCTCGGATCGTGGCGCACGTGCAAAGGCACCCTCCGCCCTTCGCAAGGGCTTCAAGTGTTTCCCACAACGCAACGACAAGTCAATGGGGAGGGGCTGGCGCCACGGCCGCGCAGGCTGTACCGGCGCGAAAAGGAGACGACGCGTTTTTCACCGGGGTCGGGATCTGCGAAACCACCTCTGGCCACTGACCTCCTCCTGGACCCGGCTTTTGTGTCGGGCGATCCACTCTTCGGCTTCCGCTTCGGTGGCAAATTTGCTGACTGTGGTGGGGTGGGTTTCCGGGATGACGACTTCGACGCCGAAATACCCGCCGGCAAGCGAGACGACCCGATAGGCCGCCTCCGCATGGGGGTGCATCTTGGGCATTTGGGTCATATGGTGTCGCAAAAGGGATTCGGGAACCCGGCATCCTGAGAAACCCGCGGGTGGGTGCCCTTGCCGATGGCCAAATCCATCGGATCGCGTTAGGGGCATCCGATTGCCGGCCGTGCGGGCATGGGCCCGGCGCAACGAGGTTCCGGCGGGGACGGGAGACCCATGGCCGGCTGGCTGTGGCAGCGGTTGCAAAAGATGCCGTGGCGGCACGCCTGGATCCTGGTCCTGGCCGTCCTGCTTCTGATCCTCGCGCTGTTTGGCCTGTTTCCCCGGCATTGAGCGCCTTCCGCCGCCGACCGGCGCGCGCGGCCGGGCCTCAGGGCGATTTTTCAAAAACCGCGCAACTGATCCGATAGGGGACGGCGAGCCAATAGAGCCTCCTCATCGAGCGACGCCAGCGCACCGGCGACAGAAAGGGCACCGGTAGACGCGCCAGATGGCGCAGCAGGAGCCACGGCCGCGCCCGTACCTCGTCGCGGTAGGAAAGACCGGCATCGAGGACCATCCCCTCACACATCCGCGCGCCGGCAAACAGGCGCGCAAGCTCCGCGAGGCTCGGCCGGTACATCGTGTCGATCGGATCGGCGTGATGGGGATAGCTGAACGGCACGGTGACAAAGACGAGGCCGCCCGCCCCGACCAGATCAAGGCAGTGACGTGCGAGGCGCGCCGGCTCGCGTACGTGCTCCAGCAGATTGCAGCACAACAGCGCTTTTGGCCCCAGCGCCTTGAGGCGCGGGATGTCGGCCGGATCAGTCAGATCGGCGCAGACATCGATCCCCACGGCGGCGCGCCGATCGACATGGACCGCGTCAACGCCGCGCGCGGCGAGCGGCTGGAACAGCTCCTCTGAGATCCAGGGCTGGCGCTGCTCGCGAAAGGCGGCGTCGCTGCTGCCGAGGTTGAGGAGTGGCGACAGCCGCTCTGCTGGAAAGCGGTCAAGGCGATCGCGCAGCCAGCGCGCCTCGGCGGCAAACACCGCACTGCGTCGGGAGGGTTCAGAAGCGCTCGACCCAGGGCCGCAGGTCCATCTCCCAGCTCCAGGCCGAGCGCGGCTGATGGATCAACTGCCAATAGGCGGCGGCGATCCCGTCGGGATCGAGCATGCTGTCGGGCTTGTCGGGCGGCTCGGTGCGGCCCGGGTTGCGGATCGCCCCGTCGATGACAAAGTGGCCGATGTGGATGCCCTGCGGCGACAGTTCGCGCGCCAGGCTCTGGGCCAGCCCGCGCAAGGCGAACTTGCCCATCGCGAACGGTGCCGACAAGGGGTAGCCTTTGACGCTGGCCGAGGCGCCGGTGAACAGGATCGCGCCTTTGCCTTTTGGCAGCATGCGCGCCGCCGCCTGCCGGGCAACGAGAAACCCGCCAAAGGCCGAGACCATCATCGCCTGGCGCACCTCGCTCGGCACCAGATCGACGAGGGGTCCGCGGGCGCGGGCGCTGGCGTTGTAGACGACGAGATCGGGCGGGCCGATCTCGGCATCGACCGCGGTGAACAACCGCTCGACCTGTTCGGGATCGATGGCGTCGCAGACAAAGGCGCTGGCCCCGGTCTCGGCGCACAGCGGCTTCAGCTTGTCCGCGTCGCGCGCGGCCAGCGCCACCTGAAGCCCTTCGCGGGCGAACAGGCGCGCCAGCGAGGCGCTCAATCCCCGCCCCGCGCCGACGATCAACGCGGCTTCAAAGCTCGGCTGTTCCATCTAAGAGGCTCCTCGCGAATTGCTCCCGGCCACACTAGCACCCCGCGCGCCAAATCCTGATAGGGCCTCGCGCGGAAAAGCCCGGGCTGCCAGAGAGCTGCCAGAGACAGGCGCGCGCGAGGCGCCGGCGGAACGCGGCGTTACAGCAATGGCGCGAGAAATTCGCGCAATACGGGAGACCATTTGGCGTGCTCGGGGCCGCTGGCCATGTGTCCCATCTCGCTGTCGATCTCAAAATAGCGGGCCGCAACCCCGGCGGCGGCGAGTTCGCGCATGACCTCGGGCGCGAGGCTCGGCGGGAACAGCGTGTCGGTCCGGCACAGCACGTAGAGCACCTTCGCCCGGATCTTGCGAAAGTCCTTGACCGTATCATAGCCGATCGTCGCCCGCCGCAGGATGACCAGAGAGTTGGCGTCCCATTTGCGCGCCCAATCCTCGGCCTGGGCGCGGATCACGCGCTCACGCTCGGCAGGGTCCGGGTAGCGCGGCGCCAGTTGTGCCGCGATCCCGTAGCCCTTGAGGGTGTCGATCCGCAGTTCGGTCAAAACCCCTTTGGCGCCACCGCGATCGTAATACCAGCCGCCGTTCCATTCGGGATCAGTGGCAAGCCGATCCAAGAGTTCGGCGAGCCGCCGCTCGGCGTTCTGCGCCCGCGGCGCGGTGACGACGGCGACGACCGCGTCCATCGTCTCGGGGTATTGCACGGCCCATTGGAACGCCTGATAGCCGCCGTAGGAGGGGCCGGCAACGGCGACGAGATGCCGGACGCCGAGGTGGTCGATGAGCGCCTTTTGCGCCGCGACAATGTCGCCGACCGTGATCGCCGGAAAATCGGGGCCGTAAAGCTTGCCGGTCGCCGGGTTGAGGCTCGCGCCGTTGGTCGAGCCAAAGGACGACCCCAGCATGTTCGAGGCGACGACATAAAGCCTGTCGGTGTCGATCGCCTTCCCCGGTCCGACGAGACCGTCCCACGAACCCGGCTGATTGTTGTTGGCCGGGTTGCGGCCGGCAAAGTGATGGCTGCCGGTGTAGCCGTGCGTCAGCAGCACCGCATTGCGGCCGTCCGCGGCCAGCCGCCCATAGGCTTCATAGACGAGTTTTACCTCCGGCACGACCTGGCCGTTCTGCAACGGAAAATTGCGGATCGTAAAAAAGCAGTCCTCGACGGTTCCGAGATCGGCAGCCATCGGCATCCTCCCTGTTGGCTGGCGAATTCTGCCATGCCGGGCGCCGCTCTGTCACCCGCTCCACCCGCACAGCGCTTTCGCGCAAGGGTGCTTCGCGCTACACCAGGGCGCCATGACGATCCCGAGCCTGCCGAGGCGCGCCGCGGTCTGTATGTCATTTCTGCTGCTCGCCGCCTGCGGCCGCGGCGGTCTGCCGCCGCTGCCGGCCGATCGGGTCGACGCCAGCTTTCCGCCGCACGGCCTCGCCAACGTCATCGTCATCGACGCCCTCACCCGGCTGCCGTTGCGGCGGGCGGAGCTCATTGCCCCGGACGACCGGACGACCGCCTCCGGCCCGATCGAGGTCAATCCGACACCGGCGGCGATTTCCTATCAGAACATCGCCGGCCATCCCTATGGCGGCGATCTCGCCGGTATCGGCCAGCCGGAAGC
>JBOHMF010000174.1:0-8481 GCA_050730055.1 Allostellaceae bacterium | reverse complement strand
CCGCCCGACCCGGCGGATTAGGAGTCGAAGGCGATCATCGAGGTGAACGGGACATTGAGCCGCTCGCGTCCCTTCAGAAAGCGCAGCTCGATGATGCAGGTGGCACCGACCACGATCCCCTTTTGCAGCCGGACAAGCTCGATCGCCGCCTGCATCGTCCCGCCGGTCGCCACCAGATCGTCGAGAACGACAACGCGCGTTCCCGCGGCCACGGCGTCTTCCTGGATCTCGATCGTGTCGCTGCCGTATTCGAGATCATAGGTGTAGCGCACCGTCCGCCCGGGCAACTTGCCGCGCTTACGCACCATTGCAAAGCCGCGGCCGAGCGCATAGGCGAGCGGAGCAGCGACGAGAAAGCCGCGCGATTCGATGCCGATCAGAAGATCGGGAGCCAGCGGCCTCAGCGTCTCGGCCAGCCGCTCGACGGTATGACGCCAGGCGAGGGGATGGGCGAGCAGGGTCGAGATGTCGTAGAACAGGATTCCGGGCTTTGGGAAATCGGGTATCGGTCGGATGTGCTCTTTCAGGTCCATGGGCGTCGTCCTCGGCAATTCATCTTGGGGCATTCCGTCCCGGGACAGTCCGCCGGGAGACGATCCGCTGCGGCGACACATCCGTCTCCTTGCGGCATAACCGCTTTTCTCCGGGTTGGGAAGCCCTCGCCCGCGGCGCATCGCCGGGCCTGCCGCGGCATCCGGCATGAGCTCCGGGACGGCGACCCTCGCCGCGGCCGAGGACGGGGAATCGCTTGTCCTGGCGGCGCGGGGAAGCTGGCTGGTCACCGCTGCCGCCATGCTCGACCGCACCCTCTCCACCCTCGAGCTGCCGCGGGATCGGCGGGTGATTGTCGATCTCGCCGGGATCGACCGGCTCGACACCGCCGGAGCCTGGCTCCTGCTGCGCGCCGAGCAGGAGCTCCGGGCGCGTGGCAACGCGGTCGAGACCCGCAATCTGCCGCCCACTTTTGCGCCGCTGTTGGCCCAGGTGCGAGCCGGCGGCCGAGTGCACCCGACCCCACACCCCCGGCCGGCGCATCACACGCTCATCGGGTTTGTTGCACGGATCGGCGAGGTGACGGTCGAGCTGCTGGGGCGTGGCCTCAGCATTCTCGGCTTTTTCGGGCTGGTCTGTCAGATCGCTTTTGCGATCCTGCGCGACCCGCGCCGCTTGCGGGTCAGGGCGACGCTGGTGCAGATGGAGCGCACCGGGGTCGATTCGCTGGCGATCGTCGGGCTGCTGTCGTTTCTGATCGGCATTGTCATCGCCTTTCAGGGGGCCGATCAGCTGCGCCAGTTTGGCGCCGAGATCTACACGGTCAATCTGCTCGGCGTCGGGATGCTGCGCGAATTGGCGGTCCTGATGACCGCAATCATCCTCGCCGGCCGCTCGGGCAGCGCCTTCACTGCCGAGATCGGCACCATGCGCGTCACCGAAGAGATCGACGCCATGCGCGCGATCGGCCTCGACCCCATCGAGGTGCTCGTCATCCCGCGTCTCTTCGCCCTTTTGCTGATCCTGCCGATGCTGACTCTTTATGCCGATTTTGCCGGCCTCCTTGGCGGCTGGCTGATGACCTGGGGTGCGCTCGGCATCACCGTTCCGCAGTTTCTGCACCAGTTGCATACCGCGCTCGGCGGCTGGACATTCTGGATCGGCGTCATCAAATCCCCGTTTTTTGCCGCGATCATCGCGCTCGTCGGCTGCTATGAGGGTCTGCGCGTCGGGCGCAGCGCCGAAAGCGTCGGCCGGCAAACGACGCTCTCGGTGGTGGAGGCGATTTTTCTCGTGATCGTCAGCGATGCGGCCTTTTCCATCCTGTTTTCGATTTTGCAGATCTGAACATGCGCGAGCCGATCATTCGCGTCCGCGGGCTGGTCAACCGCTTTGGACGCGAGACGATCCACGACGGCCTCGATCTCGATGTCTTTGCCGGCGAGGTGCTCGGTGTCGTCGGCGGCTCGGGCAGCGGCAAGTCGGTGCTGCTGCGCACGATCATCGGTCTCAACCGGCCGACGCAGGGCCGAATCGAGGTCTTTGGACAGACCGTCGCGACAGGGGAGGGCCGCGCCTTGCGCCCGCTGGAGCGGCGCTGGGGGGTGCTGTTCCAGGGCGGAGCCTTGTTCAGCGCGCTGACCGTCGCCCAGAATATTGCGGTGCCGCTCGCGGAGCATTGCCCGATGCCGGCGCCGCTGATGGGCGAGATCGCCGCGCTCAAGATCGGCCTCGCCGGACTGCCCGCGGACGCCGGCGGGAAATATCCGGCCGAATTGTCGGGCGGGATGACAAAGCGCGCGGGGCTCGCGCGCGCGCTCGCCCTCGATCCGGAGATCCTGTTTCTCGACGAGCCGACCGCCGGTCTCGACCCGATCGCCGCCGCCGAATTCGACCGCCTGATCCGCGATCTGCAAGCGAGCCTCGGCCTCACCGTCTTTATGGTGACCCACGATCTCGACAGCCTTCATGCCATCTGCGACCGCATCGCCGTGCTGATCGACGGAAAGGTCCGCACCGGCACCCTCGAACAGATGATGGCCGATACGCATCCGTGGATACACGCCTATTTTCACGGGCCGCGCGGGCGGGCGGCGCTGCCGCTCCCCGCAGCCGCCCGCTCGTGAGACGGCCAGCGACAGTGGAACTGCCCCAAGGAAGCTGAATGGAAACGCGCGCCCATTATGTCGCGGTCGGCGGGTTTGTCCTCGCCGTCGTCTTTCTCGCCTTTGTCGCGGTGCTGTGGCTTGGGCGGGTCGAGTTGGGGAGCAACCGGTTCAAGCGCTACGACATCTATTTCAGCGGAGCGGTGACCGGTCTCTCCGACGGCAGCGCGGTTCTCTATAACGGGGTGCGCGTCGGCCGCGTCGCCGCCATCCGCCTCAACCCGGCCAATGTCGAGGAGGTCCGGGTCACCGTCGAGATCGACCGCAACGCCGTGATCAAGACCGACGCGCAGGCGGTCCTGATGGCCAACATCCTGAGCGGGCAATCCTCGATCCAGATCCGCGGCGGCACGCAGAACGCACCCGTCCTGACTGCCAAGGCGGGCCAGCCTTATCCGGTCATCACCGCCGAGCGCTCGGCGCTGGAGCGCGTCTATACACGCGCGCCGCGGCTGCTCGATCGGCTCAATGATGTCGCCGACAGGCTGAATGCGCTCCTGGATCGGCGGAACCGGCAGGCGATCGACGACAGCCTGCAAAACTTGCGCACCCTGACCCGGACCCTCGCCGATGAGGCCAAGGGTCTCAACGGAGTGATCGCCGGCGCGCGGGGCACGGTCGGCACCCTCAACACGCTGCTCGCGCACACCGATCAGGGCATCTCCGGCCCGCACGGGGTCGCCGCCGATGCGGCGCACACGCTGGCCGATTTTGACCGGCTGGCCCGCGACCTCGGTGACACCAACCGCCAGATCCAGCAGATGATCAAGGAAAACCGCCCCGGTTTGCGCAACTTCACCCAGGGCACCGTGATGCAGGTGAACGCGCTTCTCGCCCAGACGCAGCAGTTTGTCGCCGGTCTGTCACGGCTGTCGAACGAGATCGAGCGCAACCCGGCCGGCTTTCTGCTCGGCGGCAACCGGCGCGGAGGATATCGGCCGTGAGCACGGGCTGGCGCCTGTCGCGCCGCGCGCTCGCCCCGGCGTTCTTGGGTCTCGCGGCCGGCTGCACGCGCCTGTTTTCCGGCCCGGCGCCAAAGCTTTACCGCGTCACCGCCGCGGCCGGCTTTCCGCCCGATCTGCCGCACCGCGCGGGCCAGTTGCTGATCGAAATGCCGCAAGCGGCGGGCGGGCTCGACACCCGGCGCATCGCGCTGTCCCGCTCGCCGGTCTCGCTCGATTATTTTGCCGATGCGGAATGGACCGAGCGGGTTCCGCAACTGGTCCAGACGGCGCTCGTCGATTCGTTTGAGAACAGCGGCGCAGTCGCCGTGCTTGGCCGCGATTCGGCCGGGCTGCGGGCGGATTTTCTGCTGCGCAGCGAGATCCGCCGCTTTGAGGCCGATTACGGTACGGCGGCCGGTCCGCCCGTGGCCCGGGTCGCGATTGTCGTGCGGCTGGTGCGGTTGCCGGCCGGCGCGATCATCGCCGACACCCTGTTTGCAGCGCGCGTGCCGGCGCAGGCCAACACGATGCCGGACATCGTCGCCGCCTATGATGCCGCGCTCGGCCAGGTCTTGAAACGGATCGTCCTGTGGACGCTCGCCAACCCCGCGCTGGCGCCGGCGCGGCGCCGGAGGGCGAGGGGCAGCCGCACGCCCTAGCGCGCGGGTGGCGAGAGCGGCTGGCGCTGCGGCAGGTTGCCGTTTTCGAGACAGGTTTTGAGCGCCGCCGCGCGCGCCGCGTTTGATGCCGCGGTATAATCGGGGTGCGCGGCCTGCGCCTGTCTCACGCAGGCGTCCATCCGCTTCCAGTTCTTGATCGCGGCCGTGCCCTGCTGGCTGGCCAGGGCCAGGGCGGGAGCGAGGACAAGGCAAAGTGTTGCGGCCGCGATCATCCGGCACATCGAACGGGTCTCCTTGCGCGCGGCGGCGATCGACGATACACGATTTTGCGGCAAACCCGGGTGCGCCCGCCGGGACGCCCGGTTGCGAGAGGATTGTCGAGAGGAATGCGGTCATGCTCAAGATTTGGGGACGGGCAACCTCGTCAAATGTGCAGAAGGTGCTGTGGTGTTGCAGCGAGCTCGGCATTTCCTTTGATCGGGTCGATCTCGGCGGACCCTTTGGCGGCAACCACGACCCGGAATATCTGCGGCTCAACCCCAACGGGCTGGTGCCGACGATCCAGGACGGCGATCTGATCCTGTGGGAATCGAATACGATCTGCCGCTATCTCGCGACCATCCATGCCGGGGCAGGGGGTGAGCGGCTCTATCCGCGCGAACCGCGGGCGCGGGCCCTGGTCGAGCGCTGGATGGACTGGCAATTATCGACGGCGGGAGCGCCGATGGGACAACTGCTGTTTGGCCTTGTCCGCACCCGGCCCGAAGCGCGCGACCCGGCGGCGATCGAGGCGGCGCGGCGCCGGGCGCTGGAGGTCTGGACGATTGTCGATGACGCGCTCTCGGATCGGTCCTATCTCGCCGGCGACCGGCTGACCCTTGCCGAAATCGTGCTCGGCACCCTCGTTTACCGCTGGCACGCCTTCCCGATCGAGCGCCCGCCGCTCGACCACCTGCGCGCCTGGTACGAGCGCCTGCGCGGGAACGCCGGTTTCAAGACCCACATCGAGATCCCGATCACCTGATCCCGCTTTTGCCGACCACCGCAACCGCCGGGCGGGAGAGCGTTTTGCCCTGCGACTGCCGGTCGGGCAGTCTGCGCACTGGACGCCCGGCCGCGACCGCTTATGATGGCGCAAAGAGAACGGGCAACGCTGCGGGAGAGCGGGATGAATTTCGGGATCGCGGGCAGAAAAGCCATCGTCTGCGCCGCCAGCAAGGGTCTCGGCCGCGGCTGCGCGATGGCGCTGGCGGGCGAGGGGGCGGAACTCGTCATCACCGCGCGCGGCGCCGAGGCGCTCCACCGCACCGCCGAGGACATCCGCAAGGAGACCGGAGCCAAAGTCACCGCGGTGGTGGGCGACATCACCACCCCGGACGGGCAGCGCGCGGCGCTCGCCGCCTGTTCCGAACCCGACATCCTGATCAACAACGCCGGCGGCCCGCCGCCCGGCGATTTTCACGACTGGGAGCGTGACGATTGGGTGAAGGCGCTCGACGCCAACATGCTCACCCCGATCGCACTGATCAAGGCGGTGGTGGATGGGATGATGGCGCGCCGCTTTGGCCGCATCGTCAATATCACCTCAAGCGCGGTCAAGGCGCCCATTGACATTCTCGGTCTGTCAAACGGCGCGCGCGCCGGCCTCACCGGCTTTGTCGCCGGCATCGCCCGCAAGACCGTGCGCCACAATGTCACGATCAACAATCTCCTGCCCGGCCCCTTTGACACGGACCGGCTGCGCTCGAACATCGCGATGGTGGCCGAGCGCGCGCAGCGCCCGCGCGAGGAGGTCCGGCGGGAGCGGGAGCAGCAGAACCCGGCCGGCCGCTTTGGCACCGCCGAGGAATTCGGCGCCGCCTGCGCCTTCTTGTGCAGCGCCCAGGCTGGCTTCATCACCGGGCAGAACCTGCTGCTCGATGGCGGAGCCTATCCGGGCACATTGTAGGGCAGGCGGTCCGCCGCCGGCGGGAGGAGGAGCGTGGCGCGCGAGCGAGCCGACAAAAACCTGGCCCGGTTTGAGCGGATCGCGCTCGTCCTGTCGGGCGGCGCCGCGCTCGGTGCCTATCAGGCCGGGGCGTGCGCCGCGCTCGAAACCAGCGGCGTGCGCCCGAACTGGATCGCCGGCACCGCGATCGGCGCCGTCAACGCCGCGATCATCGCCGGCAACCCGCCGCACGAGCGCGTGCCGCGGCTGCGGCGCTTCTGGGGTGAACTCGGCCGGCTGGCGCGGCGGGCGAACCCGCACAGCCCCGGCGCGTGGCTGCGCGCCGCCCGGCGGCGCTGGGACGTGCTGCGGCTGCCCTCGGGCACCGCCGCTGCGCGGCCGCAGGGGCCGGTGGTCTCAGCCGCGGAATTGCGCGCGCTGCTCGGCGCGGCGGTCGATTTTGACCGGGTCAATTCGGGAGCGCTGCGCGTCTCCCTCGGTGCGGTCAACCTCTCGACCGGCGCGGAAACCTTTTTTGACAATGACCGGCACGTGCTCGGTCTCGACCATGTTCTGGCCGGGACGCCGCTGCCCGGTCTGCCGCCGATCGAGATCGGGCGCCAGCTTTACGGCGGCGGCGTCGTCACGGTCTCGGCTCTCGACGATGCGCGGCGCGCCGATACGCTGTGCTTTGTCATCGACGGCCATGATCCGGCGCCCGGCCGGGGCGGCGGATTGAGCCGTACCGCGCGCGAGATCGGGGCGATGCGCCGCACCCACGATCTGCGCCGCATGGTGGCGCTGCTCGGCGAGCGCCTGCCGCCGGCGCTGCGCAGAGAACTCGACATCCGCCGCTGTCTCGCCGAAGCGAGCGAGGCGACAATGACGATCCTGCACCTCGTGCATGAAGGGAATGCGATCGGTCTTGCCGGAAAGATGGGGGATTTTTCCGCCGCTGCGCTCAATGGCCGCTGGAAGGCGGGAGAGGACGATATTGCCACCAGTTTGCGGCATCCGTTGTGGCTGGCGCCGCCGCCGCGGATCTCCGGTCTCGTTGTTCACGAATTGCGCGGCGGCGTGGCGGCCTCGCCGCGCTGACCCGGCGTTTTCCAAAGCCTCGCCCTTGCGGACGTAAAACCGGCGCGGCGCGCCTGTTCGCGGCGCCACGGCTCACCGCTGACGGCAAGGCGGCGTGGCCGGTGCTGGCATAGCGCGCCCGTGGCCGGATCGCCGCAGTCTTGCATAAACGTCAGGGAATGCAAATATCTTATTGAAATGATGACTGTTTTGCGATGGGATGCCTCGCCCGTGAGTGGATCGGCGCATAGGCCGTTTCGACCGGCGCGGTTTTGTCACGGCGAGGGCCCCATGCAGACGAGGACCAATGCTGTACTTTGCCTATCAGGCCCAGAGCGATGCGCTGTCGCAGATCCGGTTGATGGCCGAGACCATGCGCGGCTGGCTCGAGCAATCGCAACCGCTGTTTGGCGCCAGCCCGCTTTATCGCGGCACCGCAGCGGTGATGGAGATGCTCTCCAACGCCGGCATCTCGCATGAGCGACCCGATTTTGGCATTCACCAGGTAACGGTTGCGGGCGCCGAGGTCGCCGTCCGCGAGGAGGTTGTCGCCTCGCACTCGTTCTGCAAGCTCCTGCATTTCCGCAAGGAGGGCGAGCGCCCAACCCCGCGCGACGTGTCGCGCGGGGACCCCAAGGACGAACCGAGCGTCCTGGTCGTGGCGCCGCTTTCCGGGCATTTTCCGACCCTCCTGCGCGGAACGGTCGAGACGCTCCTGCCCGATCACAACGTCTTTCTCACCGACTGGGCGAACGCCCGCGATGTGCCGCTCCTCCACGGCCGCTTTGACCTCGACGATTACGTCGATCTGGTGATCCGTTTTGTCCGCCAGCTTGGCCCCGATCTGCATGTGATGGCGGTGTGTCAGCCGTCGGTTCCGGTGCTCGCTGCGGTGGCGCTGATGGCGGCGGCGGGCGACCCCTGCCAGCCGGCCTCGATGATCCTGATGGGCGGGCCGATCGACCCGCGGACCAACCCCACCGCGGTCAACCGCTTCGCGACCGCCCACTCGCTCGACTGGTTTGAGCGCAGCGTCATCGAGACGGTGCCGGCGCGCTATCCCGGCGCGTTTCGCCGGGTCTATCCCGGGTTTCTGCAACTCGCCGGGTTTCTCAGCATGAACCTCGACCGCCATGTCGAGGCGTACTGGAAGATGTTCCGCTACCTTGTCGATGGCGAGGGCGACAGCGCTGCGGCGATCCGCGCCTTCTACAAGGAATACACCTCGGTCATGGATCTGCCGGCCGATTTCTATC
>JBOHMF010000173.1:0-8506 GCA_050730055.1 Allostellaceae bacterium | reverse complement strand
GGGCCAGCGCGCGGCGCTGCGGCAGCGCGCGATGCGGTTTCCGCCCCGCCAGGGCGCACCGCAGATTGGCGGCGAGCGGCGGCCCCGCGCGCACGGCATAGACCCCCGCCTTCTCGCGCGGGTGGCCCCGCATCGCGGCGATGTCGCCGGCGGCAAAGACGCGCGGATCGTCGGGCGAGCGCAAGGTTTCATCGACAACGATAAAACCGTCCGGGTCGAGCGGCAGCCCGGTCCCGCCAAGCCACGCCGCCGCTCCCGCCGCGGTCACCCACAGCGCCTCGTCAAAACCGATCCGGCGCCCGTCGGCGCAGATCAGCACGCCGGGTTCGACGCGCGCGACGGTGCTTCTGGTCGCGAGCGCGATGCCGCGCACGGCCAGGATCTGCGCCAGGCGCCGCGCCACACTATGGCCGTGCGAGGGCAGCAATTCGCCCCGCGTCACCAGGGTCATGGAGAGCCCCGCCCCGATCAGGGGCCGCAGACGGTGTTCGGCCGCGAGCGCCAGTTCGACCCCGCCGGCACCGCCGCCGACGACCGCGAGCCGCAATGCTTTCAACCCGCGCGCGCGGGCCAGCAGAGCTTCCCAGCGCCGCGCAAAGCCGTCGATCGGCTTGACCGCGATCGCGTGCCGCGCAGCGCCGGGAACATCCTCGGCGCGCGGTGTCGCCCCGATGTCGATCGACAGGAGGTCGTAGCGGATCGGCGGATGAGCGCGGCACAGGACCTGACCCGCGGCCCGGTCGAGGCCGACCGCCTCGTCATGCACGAGGCGCGCCCCGGCAAACCGCGCGAGACGGACGAGATCGATATGACAGGCGGCAAACGGATAATGCCCGGCGACATAACCCGGCAGCATCCCCGAATAGGGCGTCTCGACATCGCGGGCAACCAGCGTCACCCGCGCGCCCGGCACCGGGCGCATGCCAAAGCTCTTCAGCACATGCACATGGGCATGGCCGCCGCCCAACAACACCAGATCCTGCGCGATCGCAACCGGCTGCCGCATCGCCCGACTATGCCCGAACCCCCCATGGAAAACGAGGGGCGGAAAACGAGCGGGCGCAGGGCCGCCGGCGTTTTGATACCCCATATCAAGAAAGGACCGATAAAACCGGAAGGCCCAACTCAGCGCTGCGGGTCGAGAACCCATGAAACCTCGCCGATTGCTGCTTGCCGCCACCGGTCTCGCTCTGGCTCTGGCGGTGCTGTGCCTGGGACCGGCCGCGCCGGCACAGCCGGCAACCGCGCCGGTGCGGCACCCGCTTTTTCTGTGGCAGGCGACCGGTGGCAAGGGAACGGTCTTTCTGCTGGGCTCGATCCACGCCGCAAGGGCCGATTTCTACCCCTTGCCGCCGCCGATCGAAGAGGACTTTGCAAAATCCTCGGTGCTGGTCGAGGAACTCGATCTGAGCCGGCAGGACCCTGCCCATCTGCGCCGGCTGATGCTGGAAAGGGGGCTCTATCCGGCCGGCGACAGCCTGGACCATCACATCTCCGCCGAGACGCAGCGCGCCTTGCGCAAATACCTGAAACAGACCGGGCAGCCCGCAGCCACCTTTTCGCGCATGAAGCCCTGGCTCGCCGCCCTCATGGTCGGCCTGTCCGCGGTGGACGTTGACGGGATCAGCAGCCGGTATGGGATCGACGTGCATTTCGCCAGCGAGGCGGAAGCGGCGCACAAGGAGATGGGCGCTTTGGAAAGCGCCCGCTTTCAGCTCGACCTGTTCGCGAACCTGCCCGCTTCGCTGCAAGAGGCAATGCTGCTGTCCTCGCTGAACGACGCGCAGAAGGGGGAACGCGAGATCGAAGCCCTTCTCGCCGCCTGGCGCAAGGGCGACGGCCGGGCCATCGAGGGCTTCATAACCCGGGACGAACGCAAGTCTCCCCGGCTGAAGCCGGTCTATGACGAGCTTCTGCCCGCCCGCAACCGCCGGATGGCCAGGAAGATCGAAACCTACCTCGCCACCCCGAAAACCTATTTTGTCGTGGTCGGCACTGCGCACCTGCTCGGCCCGGAGGGCATCGTCGCGCTGCTGCGGACCAAGGGATACAAGGTCGAGCGGATCGCGGCGCAGTAGGAAACGCACCCGGCGCCCGCGGTGCAGGATGGCCTTCCGCCTCACCAGCGTGCCCAGGGCGGGAACAAGTCGTCAGGATCGTTGATCCATAGAAAGGCAATGCCGTTCTGATCGGCGCATTCGAGGGCGTGGCGGAACTCCCATTTGACAGGACTGTTGGGCCGGCTTTCATCGATCACCGTCTCGATCGCGCCGCGATAGCACCACACTCCCAGGACACGGTCGGGGTCGGTCACGCTGCGGCACACCCGCAACTCGATATAGCGGGAGGCGCCGGCCTCCTCTTTTGTCTCGATGACGGCAACCATCACCCTCTCCCGCGAGCGACCCTTTCCGTTCCGGGTGATACCACATCCCGCCGCCGCGACCTTGCGGCGATCGCGGTCTTGCGGTGGAAGCGCGCGAGACCGCTTCCGCGAACGATCAGGGCGTCGCAGACAAGGCGCGCAGACAGCCTCGCGGCACAACGCAAACGGCAGATCGACCGGCAGCGGCGGGACGGACCCGCCGCGCCGCGGCCGCGCTAGACCCGCTGCGAGGTCGGCAGCAGCGTCTCGCTGTACTGCGGGCGCAGGATGTCGAGCTTCATCGGCACCGGGGTGCCGAGCCACAGCGCATTCTTGCTGTGGTCGTCATAGGAGCTCTCGGTCAGCGGATGAACCAGGACATCGAGCCCCTCACGGTTCAGCATCAGCCATGGCACGATGTTCTGAAACTCCGCAATCTCGAAGATCACGTTGAACTGCGAGATCGGGTGCGGGCCGCGCGGCTCGTCGCTGAAGGCGCCGGGTTCGACCTTGAATTTCTCAATCAGCGTCTCGCGCAGCCGCGCAGCCGCCGGCTTGGTCGCGGAATCGTAGTAGACGTGGGCATGAAAGCCCCGGTTTTCGCTCATGGCCTTCCTCCTGAATCATTCTCTCAAGCGGTTGCACTCTCCGCATCGAGCCGCGCGGCGATCTTGCGGCTGATTTCGGCGCGCCACTCCTCGATCGGCCTGAAGCCGGGCTGGGCGCGGCAATAGGCTTCGGTATCGCGGTAGACCTCGGCTTCGCTCTTGCCGAGATCGATCTTGAAACCGCAGGGTTGCGGCACATACCAGGGCGTGTCGCAGAACATCTCGATCTGGTTGCCCTCGGGGTCCTGAAAATACACCGACCAGGCGTTGCCGTGGCTGACCGGGCGGATGCCCTGGCAGCCCGCGGCGCTCACCTTGCGATAGGCGCGCTGCACTTGGGCGAGCGCGCCGACGTTGAACGACACCTGCTGCACCATCGGGGTTTCGCTGTCGGTGGTGCGGCCGCGCACCAGCACGACCTGGTGATGGTCGCTCGGGTTGCGCGACAGAAAGGTGATGCGGCCGTCGGGCGCGCCGTCGCTGACGACAAAGCCGAGAACCTTGGTATAGAAGTCGATCATCCGCGGCACATCGCTGACATAAAGCCCGACATGGCTGAGGCGCGGCGACTCTTCCTGCGGCATGGCGGTCCCTCCGTGATGACGCTCCAGGCGATATAGCAATCCTCATATCATCTATCAAATAGATAGATGATATGATATCCATTCGTATCATGGATATTCGGACCGTCGATCTGAACCTGCTGAAGGCGTTTGACGCGCTGATGGCCGAGCGCGCCGTGACCCGCGCCGCCCTGCGCATCGGTCTGTCGCAACCGGCGATGAGCCATGCCCTGTCGCGTCTCAGGGGTCTCTTTGCCGATGAGTTGTTTGTGCGCAGCGCGAGCGGGATGGAGCCGAGCGCGCGAGCGCGCGAGATCGCGCCGCTGATCGCCGCGGCGATCGAGCGGATCGAGGCGGCGCTCAGCCTCGGCGCCGGGTTTGATCCGCTGACGAGCACGGCGATCTTCACCGCCGGCATGGCCGAATATGCCGAGATCGCCCTTGTCGGACCGCTCGCTCGGGCGTTTGCCGAAAGGGCGCCCGAGGCGACCTTGCGGCTCCTGCCGGCAACCGGCGTCGGCATCGCCGAGCAGCTTGAGCGCGGCGCGATTGATCTGGTTGTCGCGCATGTCGGCAACCTGTCGGCGCCGATCGAATCGACCGTCCTGCTGCACGATCCGTTTGTCGTCGTCGCGCGCCGGGACCATCTGGTCGCCGCCCGGCCGATGGCCCTCGAAGCCTATGCGGCGCAGAACCACATGCTGGTGTCGCCGCGCGGCGCGACCACGGGCGCGCTCGACCGCATTCTGGTCGATTTCGGGCTGAGGCGGCGGATCGCTCTCCTGGTCGCGACCTATCTGGCGGTGCCGTCGGCGCTCGCCGCCTCCGATCTGGTCGCGACGGTGCCGCGCCGCGTCGCGCGGCGGATCGCCGCCGTCGCCGCGATCGCGATCACGCCGCTGCCGATCGATTTCGCCATGACCGTGTCGATGGCCTGGCACCGCCGCGCCGGCAGTGATCCGGCGCAAGCCTGGTTCCGCGGACTCCTCACCGAGGCGGCTGCTGCCGGCCAGGCGCCCGCCTTGTGCGCGGGACGGCTTTCTGTATAGTGCGGCGCTGCCCTTGCCGGTTTGGCCGGCTTGGCCGCGCGGCATCACCGCCGCGGGCCTCATCAGCCATAAGGGAACTGCCATGCCGCTTTACGAAAACGTCTTCATCGTGCGCCAGGACATTTCCGGCGCGCAGGTCGATGCCTTGACCGAGACCTTTGCCCAGCTTGTCGCCGACCACGGCGGCGAAGTCCGAAAGCGCGAATACTGGGGGCTGCGCAATCTCGCCTACCGCATGCGCAAGAATCGCAAAGGGCATTACGTGCTGCTCAACCTCTCGGTGCCGCCGGCGGCGGTCGCCGAACTCGAACGCACGATGCGCATCAACGAGGACGTGCTGCGCTATCTGACCCTGCGGGTCGATGCCCTTGAAGAAGGTCCGTCGGCGATGATGCAGAGCCGCAGCAGCCGCGACGAGCGCGGTCGGCGCGGCGAGCGCGAGCGCAGCGCCGAACCGGCGCCGGCGGTGGAGCGGCCGGCCGCGCCGGCCACCCCCGAGCCGGCGGAGGTATAAATGGAAAGCCAGACAAGCGGGTCGGGGCGCGCTGGCGCGACGCGCCGGCCGTTTTTCCGGCGGCGCAAATCCTGCCCGTTCTCCGGGCCGAATGCGCCCAAGATCGACTACAAGGACATCAAGCTGCTACAGCGCTTTGTCTCCGAGCGCGGCAAGATCGTCCCGAGCCGGATCACCGCGGTCTCCGCCAAGCGCCAGCGCGAACTGGCTCAGGCGATCAAGCGGGCGCGCTTTCTCGGTCTCCTGCCTTATGTCGTGAAGTAGCCCCTTTTTGCCGCGGGCGGCGCGATGAGCCGGAACGGCATGGCTGCCGCGGCGCTGTGCGGAGCGATCGGCGCCGGCTTTTATCTGATCGCGCTGACCCGCGCGCCGGAGCCGCTCGCCTCGCTGATCCTGATCCTGATGGCGCAACTGTCGCTTTTCACCCCCGGGCTGTGGCTCGGAGCCGGCGCCGCGGGTCTCGCCGCGCTCGTCGCGACGGTGATCCTCCTGGCCGCGGCCGGCGCCACCTCGGCCGTGTTTTTTGCCGCGGTGATGGCAGTGCCGGCGGTGGTGCTGGTGCGCCAGGCCCTGTTGCGGCGGCGGCGCGGCGACGGCGCGGTCGAATGGTATCCCCCCGGTCTCCTGGCGGCGTGGCTGACCGGATTGGCTCTGGTCGGAACCGGTCTTGGGGTGGTGCTGGCGGGCGGCCCGCACGGTCTCGAAACCCTGGTGCGCGGGGTGCTCGACCCGGTTTTTGCCCGCCTTCAGGAGACCACCGGAACGGTTGTGGCCGACCGCGCGGCGATCATCCGCATTCTCGCGCTGATCCTGCCCGGGATGTCCGCGATGGTGTGGATGATGATCGTGGTGACAAACGGCATCCTGGCCCAGGGCGTGCTCGCCCGTTTTGGCGCCAACCAGCGGCCTTCCCCCGACATTGCCGCCCTTGGTCTGCCGCTGTGGATGCCGGTTCTGTTCGCCGCCGGCGCGGCGGCGGCGCCGCTTGGCGGCAACGCGCGGCTGTTCGGGGTCACCGTGATGATCCTTCTCGCCGTGCCGTTCTGCCTCGCCGGGCTCGCCGTGTTTCATGCCGCGGCGCGGCGGCTCAAGCGCCCGCTGCCGGTCTTTATCGTATTCTATGTGCTGGCCGCCCTGTTTGGCTGGCCGCTGCTGCTGGCCGCGCTTCTGGGCCTGTTTGACACGACGCTCGGGCTGCGGCGGCGCCTTGGGGGCGGCAAATCCTGCGGAGGACAAATCGATGGTTGAAGTGATCCTGTTGGAGCGCATCGAGAAGCTCGGCCAGATGGGCCAAGTCGTCAACGTCAAGCCGGGGTACGCCCGCAACTATCTGCTGCCGCAGAAAAAGGCGATGCGGGCCACCAAGGAGAACCTGTCTTATTTTGAGAGCCGGCGGGTCCAGCTCGAAGCTGTCAATTTGCAGCGTAAGAGCGAGGCGGCCGAGATCGGCACCACGATGGAAGGGCTTTCGGTCGTCCTCATCCGCCAGGCCGGAGAGAACGGGCAGCTCTACGGCTCGGTCTCGGCCCGCGATATCGCCCAGGCGGTCACCAAGGCGGGCTTTACCGTCGAGAAGCGGCAGGTCGTCCTCGACCGCCCGATCAAGACCCTGGGGCTGCACCCGGTGCGCCTTGTGCTGCACCCCGAGGTGACGGTCACGATCACCACCAATGTTGCGCAATCGGCTGAAGAGGCCGACATGCAGGCGCGCGGCATCGATCCGCTGCGGCTGCGCGAGGAGGAGGACGAGGCTGCGCCCAAAGCCGGCGGCGAACCGCCGCCGCCCGCCGGTTGAACCTCTCAGCCCGTCTCAGTGCTCCGGGGCGCCGCCGGTCAGCGCGGTGCGGCTCGGCTTTCTGACGAGCGGCATCAAACAGACGGCAAAGACAAAGAGGCTGCCGAGCAGCAGCAGCGCGTCGTTGTAGCTGAGCACCAGGGCTTCGGTCTCGACCCGAGCGGCGAGCAGCTTGAGCGCGGCAAGGTGCGGGTCGCCCGGGATCATTGGCGCGAGGTGGCCGGTGATGACGGTCATGAAATGCTCGACCACCGGGCGCGCCGGGTTGATCGCCTCGATCAGCCGGTTCCAGTGGAAGTTCGTCCGGTCGTTCATCACCGTCCCGAGCGCAGCCAGCGAGATGGCGCCGCCGAGGTCGCGCGTCAGGTTGTAAAGGCCGGAGGCGTTCTTCAGCTTGTCGGTCGGCAGCGTGCCGAGCGCGATGAGACTGGCGGGAACATAACAGAACATCAGGGCAAAGCCGCGCACCGCCTGCGGCACTAGCAGCTCGTTAAAGCCGGTCTGGCTGGTCAGGGTGGCAGTCAGCCACATCGCCAGGGCGAAGAGGGACAGGCCGAACCCCAGCATCAGGCGCAGGTCGATGCTCCGCGCGATCTTTGCCGTGAACGGCGACATCATCATCTGCGCAAGGCCGACGACGACCACCGTCAGACCGATCTGCAGGCTGTCAAAGCCGCGCACCTGACCGAGAAACAGCGGGATCAGATAGGTGGTGGTATACGTCCCGGTGCCGACCACAAAGGTGTAGAACGAACCCAGGGCGAAATTGCGATCGGTGAACGCGCACAGATCGACAATCGGCTGGCGGTAGGTCAGCACGCGCCAGAAAAAGAGGCTGGCGGCGGTGGCCGAGATGACCGCAGTCGTGAAGATCGTATCGTCGGAGAACCAGTCCCAGCGCGGCCCCTCTTCGAGGGTGTATTCAAGACAGCCGAGAAACAGCGCCATCAGAATAAGCCCGATCACGTCAAAGTTGCGCAACAGCGAGTGGTCGGGCCGGTCGATGTCGATCGTGAGCCACACCGTGACGGCAACCGCGATGCCGGGCACGAGGTTGACGAGAAACAGCCAATGCCAGGAGAAGGTGTCGGTCAGATAGCCGCCGATCGTCGGCCCCAGCGTCGAGGACAGGTTGAGGATCAGCGAGATCAGCACCATCAATGTCGCCAGACGCGGCCCGCGGAACTTGGTATAGACGACGGGGAATACGGAGGGTGAGATGGCGCCGCCGCAAAACCCCTGCATTGCGCGATAAAGGATCATCTGATCGAGATTGGTCGCGGTGGCGCACAGCGCGCTCGCCCCGGTAAAGCCGAGCGCCGCGATCACAAACGTCACGCGCGTCGACAGCACCCGATACAATGTGCCCGAAAACGGCAGCATCACAACGTCGGCGATCAGGTAGGCGGTCTGAATCCAGGCGATCTCATCGGTGCTGGCCGACAGCCCGCCCTGGATCTGGGTTAAGGAGCTGGTGACGATCTGCACGTCCATGATCGCCATGAACAGCCCGAAGACCATGGCGATCACACCGATCCAGTCGCGCAGCCGCGGCTCCGGCCAGACCGCGGCCGGCGCAGGGGCGGCCACCGGCGGCGGCGCGGCAGGCGCG
>JBOHMF010000172.1:0-8519 GCA_050730055.1 Allostellaceae bacterium | reverse complement strand
TCGCGCCCAAACGCAACGGCAAGGTCTTGTCGCCGGAGCAGTTTGAGGAGCTCGCGCCGGCCGACCGCGAAACCGTCCAGCGCGAGATCGCGGCGATCCAGGGTGAGCTCGAAGCGATGATGCGCCAGGTGCCGCAATGGGAGCGGGAGCACCGCGAGGCGGTGCGCACGCTCGATCGCGACACCACCGGCCATGCGATCGCGGACTTGCTGGAAGAACTGCGCAACCTTTACCGCGATCTGCCTGAAGTACGCGACTATCTCGATGCGGTTGAACGCGACATCAAGGAAAACGCCGACGACTTTCTGGCCCGCGCAGCGCCGCAGCCGCCCGAGGCGGCGATGCCGGCGACCGTCGCCGCGGCGCTCGAAGAGGACCGTTTTCGCCGCTATCAGGTCAACGTCATTGTCGACAATGGCGGCCAGAAGGGGGCGCCGGTTGTCTATGAGGACAATCCGACCCATCAGACCCTGGTGGGCCGGGTCGAGCGCCTCGCCCGCTTTGGGGCGCTTGTCACCGATTTCAACCTGCTGGCGCCGGGGGCGTTGCATCGCGCCAATGGCGGCTATCTGATCCTCGACGCCGGCAAATTGCTCGCCGGCAATTACGGCTGGGCATCCCTCAAACGCGCGCTCAACGCCGGCGAGGTCCGGATCGAGACCCTGGAGCAATTGCTGAGCCTCGTGACCACGATATCGCTCGAAGCCGAGCCGATCCCGCTCGCCGTCAAGGTCGTCCTGATCGGCCCGCCGGCACTCCATTCCCTGCTCGGCGCCCATGACGAGGAGTTTCCCGATCTGTTCAAGATCGCGGCCGATTTTGACGACCGCATGGCGCGCACCGGGGCGAGCGTATCGCTCTATGCGCGCCTCGTCTGCACCCTTGCCCGGCGCGAGGGGCTCCGGCCCCTCGACCGCAACGGCGTCGCCCGCGTCGTCGAACACGCCTCGCGCCTCGCTGGCGACGGCGGTCAGATGTCGATCGAGATGCGGGCGATCGCCGATCTCTTGCGCGAGGCCGACCAGCTCGCCGCCGATGCCGGCAAGGACATCGTCGGCGCGGGCGATGTGCAGGCGGCAATCGACGCCAGGTTCCGCCGCGGCGACCGCGTCTATCGGCGCCTTCTTGACGAGATCGCAAAACAGACGATCCGCATCGAGACCGCGGGCGCCGCAATCGGCCAGGTCAACGGACTCTCGGTCATCGGTCTCGGCGGTCTTTCCTTTGGCATCCCGACCCGCATCACCGTGCGGGTGCGCTTGGGCCGCGGCGAAGTCGTCGATATCGAGCGCGAGGTTGCGCTCGGCGGACCGCTGCATTCCAAGGGCGTCCTGATCCTCGCCGGCTTTCTCGGTGGCCGCTTTGGCCGCAGCCGGCCCCTGTCGTTGAACGCCAGCCTCGTCTTTGAGCAGTCCTACAGCGGGGTTGACGGCGACAGCGCTTCGGCCGCCGAGCTGTTTGCGCTGCTGTCGGCGCTCGCCGAGGCGCCGATCACCCAGGCGCTGGCCGTCACCGGCTCGATCGATCAGCGCGGCCAGATCCAGGCGATCGGCGGGGTCAACGAAAAGATCGAGGGGTTTTTCGATGCCTGTTGCGCCGCCGGTCTCAGCGGCAAGCAGGGCGTCGTGATCCCGGCCGCCAATGTGCGCCATCTGATGCTGCGCCGGGATGTCGTCGCGGCGGCCGAGAAGGGCCGCTTTGCGATCTACCCGATCGATACGGTCGATCAGGGGATCGAACTTCTGACCGGGGTCCCGGCTGGAACGCCCGAAGCCGACGGCGCCTATCCGCCCGATACGATCAACCGGCGCGTCGCCGACCGCCTCGACGCCTTTGCGGCCCGCGCGGCCGAGCTTGTCCGCCAGGCCGCGACGATGGAGGCGCGTCCGTGAGCGGCGGGATCGAGAGGGTTGTCGTCGCGCTCGACGCCGCCTCGGAGACGCGCAACGCCATCGCCGTCGCGGCGCGGCTTGCTGCCCGCGCCAGGGCGCGGCTGCACGGCATCTTTATCGAGGACGAGGATCTGTTGCGCCTGGCGCAACTCCCTTTCGCGCGCCATGTGACCTTGGGAGCGGGCGCCGGGCCGCTCTCGGCCGGGGAGATCGAGCGCCAGCTGCGCGGCGCCGCCGAGCGGGTTCGCCGCGAGTTCGCCGCGGCCGCCCGGCACAACCAGATCGAGTGGTCGTTCGAGATTGTGCGGCTTGCCGCCGATGCCCCGCTCGTCACCGCGACGCAATGGGATCTCGTGGTTGCCGGCCCCTTGGCCCGGCCGATTGGCCGCCATTTCCGGACGGAATGGCGCTGGTGGTCATCGGTTGAGCAGATTTCCGGCCCGCTTCTGCTGGCCCAATGCGATTGGAGCGCGAGCGGACCGATCGTCGCCGTGATCCGCGATCGGGACGCTGGCTCGGCCCGGTTGCTCGCCCTGGCGGCCCGGTTGGCGGAAGCCGTCGGCAGCGCCCTGGTCGCGGTCTGTCCGCCGCAACTCGCCGGCGAAGAGGGGTTCGCGGAGTGGGTCGCGGAGCAGGTCGAGCCTTACTCCGTCCCCCTTCGGATCGAGCTGGCGCCGGCCGATCCGGCCGAGCTGGATCGGCGCATCGCCGAACTCCGCTGCCGGGTGCTGGCCGTCCATGCCGGCGCCGGGGTCCCGCTGGACCGGCTGCGCGCGCTGTTCACCCGCCTGGCCTGCGACATTCTCGTGGTCCACTGAGCTCTCCCGGCCATGGTCATGGCAATGTTGCAACGCGACACCGGCGCCATTTCCGGCTGCGTGGCCGAGGCCTGCTGCGCATTCTTTCCGGCCTCGGCCGAGAGCAACAGGGGATCGCGGCAGGATCAGGCGGCGAGGTCGATGGCGTGGCGCGGATCCGTGGCAGCAGCCTTGCGATCGGTCCCGCCTACGCTGCGATGCGGGCTCTGCGGCAAGGCGGCCTTCCAAATGCGGAACGCAGCATGCAAAACGACAAACCGGCGCAGAGCGAGGTGATCGATCCGACAGGATTTCGTTTCTGCGACCCGCTCGGGGGCGACCGGTCATGACCCCCATTCAGTATGGCTGCAAGGAAGAGGAGAAGGAGAAAGTGCTGGCCTCGTGCCAACACAGCGACAGAATCCTGCAATTTGTGCTCGGGAGCACCGCCTATGCGACCGGACGGCGTTGGGGAACAATCCTCGTCCTCATAATCATTGCCGCAATTGCCGCTTCCGCCGCCGGCCTGCCGCCGCGCTGACGCCCGCCGCGCACGCGGCATGATCCAGTATGTTCGTGTCCGCGCTCATGATGGACATTCGGTGGTGATCTCGCCTGATCGCCGGCATGACCCCGTTCGTCCTGATGGCGCATGGAGGAGCCGGACAGGCCGGGCGATTGCAGGAGGACAATAATGGATGCGGCGGAAGTGATGAGCCGAAGCGTGATCACGGTGACGCCGGAAACGGGGATCGTCGAGGCGGCGCGCCTGATGCTCCGGCACCGGATCAGCGGTCTGCCGGTCGTCGCCGAGGGCGGCAGCGTCATCGGGATCGTCACCGAGGGCGATCTGCTGCGGCGCGCCGAGACTGGCACCGCAACGCGCCGATCGCGCTGGATGGAACTGCTGGTCGGACCGGCCCGCCTCGCGCGCGATTATGTCGAGACCCATGCCCGCAAGGTCGGCGAGATCATGACCCGAGAGATCGTGTCGGCGACACCGCGCACTCCGCTTGGCGAGATCGTCACGCTGATGGAGCGGCACCACGTCAAGCGCCTGCCGGTGATCGCGGAGGGCAGCCTCGTCGGCATTGTCAGTCGCGCCGATCTCGTCCGGGCACTGATCGAGATGATGCCGCCGGTCTCGGGCGAGTGCAGCGACGAAGAAATCCGCTGGCGCATTCTTGTCGCGCTCGCCGCAGAACCCTGGGGGCGGCATTTCGACGTCGGCGTCTGGGTCAAGAACGGGATTGTCGTTCTCGGCGGCACCTACACCAATGAGGATGAGCGCGCCACGCTCAAGGTCCTGGTCGAGAACACGCCGGGGGTCAAGGACGTGCGCGATCGCCTTGTTTGGGTCAATCTCTTCTCCGACACGGTGTTGCCACCCGAAGGCTCGCCACCGACGATCGGCTGAGCGCAGCGACTCCCGGCGCGCTGGAGGCATACATCGGCAGGCGGTTGAAGGCGGGGAGCAGCGGACCGCGCAACCGCCACTCCGGCTTCTCCCGGCTCCGGCGCTTCCGGCGGTCGTGCCGTCTTGCGCCCGGACGCCGATCTTCCCGGCAATCGCAGGGATCAGCGCTTATTGCCAAGCGTCCTCGCCTTGCCGGTCCGCGAGGGTCAAATGATGCGCCCCTCTGCCGCATCGACGCGCCGCTTGAACAGCGCGGTTTCAAGATTGCGTGCGGTTTTGAGCGCCCGATCATTGATCACGTCCGCCGGCGCTGCCGCAAAGCATTCGCCAACGGCTTCCCGAAAACGGGCGAGCCAGCGCGGAAAGAGGGACGGTTTGAGCGTGCCGATCTGCTGGTGCACGGCGAGCATGTCGCGGCGATACCCGGGCTTCACGCGCAGGGCAGAGCACCAGAATTCCCTAATCCTGGCGATATGGATATCCCAGTTTTCGCCAAGAACCTCGTTGTAGATCGGAGCGAGCATCGGGTCGCCGCGGACCTTCGCATAAAAGCATTGCAGCAGTGCCACAACCGACTTCTCTGTGATATCTTCATATCTCATGGCATTGTCCGATCTTCCCATGTCGTGATTTCCGGCACCTTGCCCGGCAAGGTGGCTACAGGAGGCCATGGCTTCCGCCAACCGCAACAAAAATGACAAGGAGGGAAAGCGCCAGCATGGCGCGATGCAGCCACAGCATGAGAGCCAGGGTTGCTTCGGGCGCTCGCGCGGCGCCCCGATGCACGACGCGCCGAAAGACAAGGGGCTCGATGACAAAGATCAGGGTGGCAAACAGTATCCACACGCCAACCATCAGGTGCATCCACCAGTATTCGCCACGCGCAAAGCGCCCCCACAGGTCATACCGGTCGAGCATGTAAAGCCCGCTCAGCAGCACCAGCAGAACGGCGATGCGGGCTTGCGGCGCGAACCGCCGCTCGATCATCTTGAACTCCCGGACCCACGCCTCCGGCGGTTTTGTTTTCATGGCCGGAAGGAGCACAGTTGTCACCAGCCAAACACCGCCGATCCACACGACGACGGCGAGGACGTGAACAGCGCGCGCTACGACACCCCAATCCGTCATAGTCCGATCATCCCACATGAAGACATTGCATCCACCCGCTTGATGCCGCCGGCCGTTTCCGGTCAGGGCCGCGGTTCCTGATCTGCCTGGACGGCAAAAATATATATATGATATGTATTGTTAAAGGTGGCTGCAATGCTAGACGGCAGCAACGTTCCGGCCTCCTCCGATCGGATGGTCAGGACCGGAGATCGTGCATCGGGCGATCGGGCAACGGTTGGCCAATCCGTCAGTGCAGCGATGCCATCCTCGGCGCCGGTCGGCCCGGTATCCGGGTCTCGCGCCCCGATCTATCAGCCTTGCCGCTCGGCGATGGTCTCGGGCGGGAAGGCCAGGTCGTGTCCCTGGGTCTTGGAAACCGCCGGACGACGGCTGATACCGTGGCGGTGCTTGTGATCCCCGTGCTTGTTCGTGTGACGACTTGACGCGGATTATAAGATATATATTATATATATTTTATAAGGTGCGCCGGCAACGAGAGGGTCGGGCTCGCATGTTTGGTTCGTCGGTCTCGCGCTGGACGATGCTCCATTTTGGAGCGGCGCTGACCCTTTTTCTCCTCGCTCAGCTTGCCATGGTTGCGGGCGTGGTCTTTCCGGCGGCGTCCCTTTATGCGCCGGCGACGCTGGCGACCGTGCATCTGCTCACCATTGGCTGGCTGACCGTGCTGATGCTGGGGGCGTTGCACCAGTTTGTTCCGGTGATGACGGCACAGGGAACGCCCGCCGGGACCTCTGCGCTTGTCTCGCTCATTGCGATCCTCGTCGGCCTCGGCGGGATGGAGGCAGGTTTTCTGACATTGGGCGGGTATCTGCCTCCCGCAGCGCTGGCCGCTCTCCCGATTGGCGGAATTGTGGTGCTGTCCGGGGCAGCGATCGCCGCGGCTTCGCTGTCGCGAACCCTGTGGCGGACGCGGCCGCTGCCGTTCCCCGCGTGGTTTGTGGCGGCCGGTCTCGCCTTTCTGTTTGTCGCACTCGGAATGGGGATCACGCTTGGGCTGGCCTTCGCCGCGCCCGGCTGGGTCCGGTGGCCGGGCGCCTTCACCGGCGGGCTGGGGCTTCATCTCCTCGCGGGTCTTGTCGGCTGGTTCACCTTGACCGCAATGGGCGTGAGCTACCGGCTTCTCAGCATGTTCACGCTCGCGCCCGAGGACCGCGGCGCGCTCGGCATCGCCGTTTTTGTTCTCAGCGCCGGTGGTCTGGCGGCGACCTGGCTGTTTGGCCTTGCGGGAGCGCTGGGCGCCGGTGTGCCCGATGCAATCGCCGCATCGGCTGCGGCAACGGGTCTCGGTCTTGCCCTCTATCTGTTTGACGTGGCGCGGCTCTATCGCGCCCGGCGCCGGCGCAAGCTCGAACTCAACACGCTGATGGCCATTCCGGCGCTGGCCGCTCTGGCCGTCGCGATCCCGTTTGCCGCCGCTCTCGGCATCGGCGGGATCACCGAGAACACCATCGGCGCCTTGGGTTATCTCGTTCTGTGCGGCTGGCTCTCGGGTCTCGGCTTGAGCCAGCTCTACAAGATCGTGCCGTTTCTGACCTGGCTTGAACGCTACGGCAGTCTGCTCGGCAAAAAGGCGGTGCCGCGCGTCCAGGACCTTGTCAATGAACGCCGCGACCGGCCGTGGTTTGTCCTCTACTTCGCGGCCGTCGCCGCCGGCACCATCCTTGCCGCGGTGGCGTGGCCGGTGTTGTGGCGCGTCGCCGTTGCCGGACAGTTGGCGGCGACGCTGATGATTGTGCGCGCCCTTTGGCTGGTGCGCCACGGTGCCCAGCCGGCTGCACTTCCCGCGGGTCTGCCGAGCGCCCGCGGCCGCCCCCTGTCTTCCGCACTCGCCACGATGGAGAGCAAAACCATGACTGCACCTTCCCTGCCGACCCTTGATGTGCGCGACATCCTCAAGGCGGGCGGCGAGCCGTTCTCAAAGATCATGCAGACGATCGATGCCCTGGCGCCTGGTCAAAGCCTGCGCCTCCTGGCGACGTTCAAGCCGGTCCCGCTGTTTGGCGTCATGGCCCAGCGCGGCTTTGGCCACACCGAACGCGAGATCGGCGGCGGTGACTGGGAAGTGATTTTCACCCCCACCGGTCAGGGCGCCAGGACGGCGGCCGCCAGCGCGGGAGCGCGGCAATGAGCGAATCCGCCGGGCCTCGTCCCGCAGAGCGGCTTGATTTGCGCGGCCTCGACCCGCCCGAGCCGATGCGCCGGGCGCTTGAAGCGGTCGAGGCCAAGAGCCCCGGCGAAGCCGTGGAAATCGTGACGGACCGGGACCCGATGCTGCTCTATCGCGAACTCGACCGGCGCGGGTACTCCTATGTCCGCACCGGTCGCCCCGACGGCTTTTACACCCTGATCCGCTGCCGCAAAGAAAACGAGGCACCATGAGCGACGACCCCGTAGAGAGCCTGGCCGATGCGTTGCGGGCCGTGATCGATCCCGAACTCGGCTACAATATCGTCGATATCGGCCTCATCTATGATCTTGAAGTCGAGGATGGGCACGCCCGCATCCTGCTGACCACGACAACGCCGGGCTGTCCCGCGACCCACTACATCCGCCAGGCGGTCGAAGACTGCGCTGCCATGGTGCCCGGGATTTCCGAGGTCAGCGTCACGATGACCTGGCTGCCGCCGTGGTCGCCCGAGCGCATGAGCGAGGAGGCCAAGGCCCATTTCGGCATTGCGGCCTGAAGGCCGAGCGCAGGGTGACATGACCAGGGCGCCGCTGCCTTGTGAGACCGGGGCCGAGTGCCTGCGCCGGCTCAATCGCCTGCTGATCCGGGCGGTCAAGGCGCTGGGCGGTCAAGGCCAGACCGATCTCGCCTGCCGCATCGCCGCCGAGGCCTGGTCCGCCCTCCGCAAGGAGCGCCCGGAAGAAGCCGCAAAGCTGAATGGCGTACAGCACTTTCTCACCCGTCCCGTCCCAGAGGAAAAGGAGAGCGATATGCCGAACCCCCAGCAACTCGATGTGCGCGATCTGCCGCCGCCGCAGCGGCATGCCCTCATTTTTGATACCTGCGGGAAGCTCCCGGTCGGCAACGCCGTGATCCTGGTCAACGACCATGATCCGAGGCCGCTTTATTACCAGTTCGAAGCCGAGCAGCCGGGGCAGTTCGGTTGGGAATACATCGAGCGCGGCCCGGAGGTCTGGCGCGTGCGCATCACCCGCACAAAGACCGTGTAGTATTGCGCGGCGATCTGGATGAGAAGGCAGCGACAATCAGGATGAGAATCCGGTGTCGCGGCGCCGGCATGATTGCCGCAACCTGAGTGTCGCGCAAGGGGATCG
>JBOHMF010000171.1:0-8534 GCA_050730055.1 Allostellaceae bacterium | reverse complement strand
CCAGGGATCAGATCTGTCATCGGCACCGCCGCCCGTCACGGCCTCGACGCTTACCAGGCCATCCGCCAAACCCTATGCGACCGTTCCATCCTCGATCCGGGTTGAGCAGTTACTATTGACCAGTAAGTACACTCTGTTGGCAACAAACGTTCCATATCTTGGGGTATCAAAACATAGCCAAGTCCTCCTCGACTTCATTGCGAGGACGTTTCCGCTAGCAAAATACGATTTGGCCGTAGCATTCTTGGAAAGAATTAAAAATTGGACTAGAATCGGAGGTTCTTTTGCAGTCGTTTCATTAGGGGAATGGCTTTATTTGGGTCCATATGCTGAATACAGGCAAAACTTTCTGAAACATAGTAAGCCACACCTGATTCTTAGACTGGGATGGAATGCATTTTCAACACCGATAAGGGCGAATCCTGCTCTTTTGATAGCGTCAGCAGGAAACCATGACGATGCGGAATTTGTCTTATCTGACTGCTCATCAAACAGAAAGTTTGACGAAAACGTTGACTCCGCCACAAATTCGGCATTCATGTCGACGACAGCAAAAACAATTCAAAAAAATCCAGATCTACGGTTCATCGAAGATGTACAGAGAAATTTGGAGACGCTCTCAAGATTCGCTGATTCAAGAAGTGGCTTACATGCGGGAGATCTTCATCAGTTTTTTAAAGCATTCTGGGAGGTCTGCGAGTTCTCATCTGTTTGGGAACTGATACAAACTGCGGTAAACAACACCACAAAATTCTCAGGACGTGAACAAATAATCCGATGGGAAAAAGAGCGAGGTTCTCTCTTTGCTTTGGCTGAAAGCGTAAAGCACCTAAACCATGCGGCTCAAAACTGGCGTGCGGGTAAGCCATTTTGGGGGAAGAACGGTGTAATTGTCGGGCTAATGGGAAACGCATCTTGTGCTATATACTCTGGGCAAAGATATGATGTTAATAGTAGTGCAATAATACCAAATAAAGAAAACGATTTTCCTGCATTGTGGTGTTTTTGTGAGTCTGGTGAGTTCAGTCGTCAAGTTCGAGCAATTGATAATTCTCTGAAATTATCTCCTAAGACTCTCCTTAAGGTTCGGTTTGACCATGAACGCTGGCGTATAGTGGCCAAGGACAAGTATCCCTCCGGTCTTCCAGCTCCATTTTCCGCTGACCCGACCCAGTGGATATTCCACGGTCATCCGCGCTATGCCGAAGCCGGAACCGAACTCCACGTCGCGCTCGCCCGCTTCGCCGGCTGTCGCTGGCCGGCGGAGAGCGATGCGGAAATGCGCCTGTCGGCCGAAGCGCGCGCCCGCATCGCCGAGGCCTCCAAGCTGCCTGAATCCGATGCGAGCGGGTTGCTCGCGCTTGTCCCGGTGCTCGGCGCACGCCCGCTCGCTGAGCGGCTACGCGCCTATTGCGCCGCCGCCTGGGGCGATGCCTGGCAGCCAGACAGCGAGGCGGCGCTGATCGCCAGCGCCTGCGAGCGCGCGAAGGACAAGCCGCCAAAGCAGCCGACATTCGAGGCTTGGCTGCGCAGCCATGCCGCCCGCCAGCACGCGAAACTGTTCCACGACCGGCCGTTTCTGTGGTGGATCTGGGACGGGCGCGCCGACGGCTTCACCATCGTCGCCCACTACCACCGCCTGACCCGTGCCAACCTCGAACGCCTCGCCTATTTCGTGCTCGGCGACTGGATCACCCGGCTCGGCGACGATCCGCGCGGCGAGGCGGCCCGCATCCTTCAGCAGAAGCTCGCTCGCCTCCTCGAAGGCGAGGCGCCTTACGACATCTTCGTGCGCTGGAAACCGCTCGAAAGGCAGCCGATCGGCTGGGAGCCGGACCTCGATGACGGGGTGCGGCTCAACATCCGCCCCTTCATCGAAGCGGGCGTGCTCGCCTATGTGCCGAACGTGAAATACACCATCGATCGCGGCAAGGACGTGCCCTCGGCGCCCTGGTTCACGATCTTCAACGGCGAGCGCCGCAACGACCATCACACGACTCTCGCCGAGAAGCAGGCGGCTCGCGACGCGGCAACCAGCCGGGTCGCGTAAAGAGTCCCGACGACTTGCCATGGCTTCCGCCCCGCTCACCCCCCTCGACGCCCTGGTTGCCGCGCTGATCAACGCAGCCGATTACGACCCGCGCGCCGAGGCGCCGCCCGAGGCCGTGCTGTGGTGCGATCCGGGGCGGGAATTCACGCCGCTGATCCCGCTCCTTCATACGAAATTGGACGGCCTTCTGGTGCTCGACGATTACCGGCCCTCGGCTTGCCGGGGACCGGCAATCTGGCTGCGCGCCGCCGCCGACCGGGCTTTGCCGGAGGTGAGCTGGCCGGATGATCGGCCCGCCATCCTCTATCTGCCCGGTGTCGCGCGCGAGACGCTCCGCGAGACCGAAGAATGCCCCGCCCCTCTCGCTCTTTTGGCCTGGTTTGCCGTGGCGGGCGTGCTGTTCGGGCATCCGAACGGCAAGGATTGGACCTTGCGCGGGTTTCTCGCCTCCAAGCCCGCCTATGGCGGTTTGGGCCTGGACCTGCCGCAGGACGAAGCGACGAGAACGGCGCTCGCCGCCGCCGCCCCGAAGCTCTTCGGCATGGAGATCGAGCGCCTTCGCGATCGCCGGCTCGATGCGTCTTCGATACACGAGATCCTGGCCCCGGACGTGGTTGCGGACACGCTCGATTGGATCGGCGGCCACCTGACCGAGGCGACCGATCCGGCGCGCTTCACCGGCTTTCGCGAGCGCGCGCGGGCGGAATTGAACCTGGATCTCGGCCGGGTCACGCCCGAGGTCGCGGCGCGCCGCCTTGCCGAAGCAAATGGCCGGTGGGCGGAGGTGTGGCGCCGCTTTGCCCTGGCCAATCCCGATTTCTATACGGAGGTGGCCGGCGTCCTCGAAAAGCTGGACGCCCCCGATCTTCTCGCCGATCCGCGCGTGTGGTCCGCCGCGAACGCACGCGCCGAGGCGGAGCTGCGAAGCATTCTGCTGAAATTGCCGGATCAATCCTTGGCCGCAGCGCGCGACACGGTGCTCGGCCTGGCGGCAAAACATGGGCCTCGCCATCACGGTCCCTGGGCTGCGCGCGGCAGGGCGCCGCTCGCGCATGCGGTCGTTCATCTCGCGATGATCGCGGCAGCGGCGGATCTGCCGGGCGACAGCGCACCGGCGCTGGCCGAGGCTTACTCTAAGGACGGCTGGAAGGCGGATTGGGCCGCCTTGGCCGCGCTCGCCGCGGCTCCCGGATCGGAGGACCGCGAGGCGGTCGTCGCCGCGCTGCGATCGATCTACGGGCCATGGCTGGAGAAAGGCGCGAGTGCCCTGCAAAAGATAAGCATGGCCGCCCCGATCTCGGCCGAGGCTGGACCGCCGGATGCCGATGCCGTGATTTTTGCCGACGGGCTGAGGATGGATCTCGCGCAGCAGCTTGCCGAGAAATTGCGCGGCGCCGGCGCGACGGTCGAGATTCGATGGCGGTGGTCCGGGTTTCCGACCGTGACGGCGACCTGCAAGCCGCTGGCGAGTCCTGTTGCGTCGCGCTTCTCGGGGGACGAAGAGGCGAAAGACTTTTCGCCCGCCGCCTCGGATGGGCGCTCGGCATCGAAGCCCGTGCTCGAACGCGAGCTGCTCGCCGCCGGCTGGCAGCCGGGCTTGACATTGCTCGCCGAGCAGAAATGCTGGCTCGAAGCCGGTCACTTCGATACCGACGGCCACAACATGGGCGTCCGCCTGGCGGACCAGATCGAGCAGGGTCTCGACGATCTGCGCGGCCAAATCCTCCGATTGGCGCGTGGCGGCCGAAGGGTGCGGGTCGCCACCGATCATGGCTGGCTGCTGCTGCCCGGCGGCCTGCCGGCAGCAAAGCTCGACAGCGGGTTGACCGAGACGAAATGGGCGCGTTGCGCCATCGTCAAAGACGGTGCGCCCACCTCCATTCCGCAGCTTCAGTGGAGTTGGAATCAGACGGTCATGGTCGCCTCGGCGCCGGGCATGCACGCCTTCCGGGCCGGCCAGGACTATGCCCATGGCGGCATCAGCCCGCAGGAAAGCATTGTCGCGGACCTGATTGTTGCGCCCATTGCCGCCGCGCGCCGGGCCGTCATCGTTGACCTGGAATGGGCCGGTCTTCGCCTGCGCGTCCGTGCCGAGGGAGGAGATGGTCTCACGGCGGATTTGCGGCTTGGCGCTGAAGGCGAGAACGGCTCGGTCGCGGATCGCCCGCGAACTCTTGATGCCGACGGGCGGACCAGCCTTCTGGTGCCGGATGATACGCTGGCCGGCAAGCCGGCGCTGCTCGTGCTGCAAGACCCGGAAGGGAAGGTGGTCGCGCGCCGCCAGACGCAAATAGGCGGGTAGAGAAGCGATGGAGCTTGACGCCCTCGATCGAGCTGCGGCCGACGCCTTCGCCGGGCTTGTCGTGCGCAAGGATCTGGTCCGCCAGTTTCGCGGACAATTTCCGATCCCGACCTATGTCGTCGAGTTCATGCTCGGGCGGTATTGCGCGACCACCGACGAGCAGGAAATCGCCGAGGGCTTGGAATTGGTCCGCAAGCAGCTTTCGTCGCGCACGGTGCGGGCGGGCGAGGAGGAAGGGGTCAAATTCCAGGCGCGCGATGCCGGGGTGGTCCGCATCATCGACATCATCACGGCTAGGCTGGAAGCGCGGAGCGACAGCTATCTCGCGACCCTGCCGAGCTTGAGATTGAGCGACGTGCGGATCAGCGATGGACTGGTGCGCGAGAACGAGCGGATGTTGACCGGGGGCTTTTATGCCGAGATCGATCTCGGATACGACGCCGCCATCGCCCAGGAGAAGGGCGGACGGCCGTTCCAGGTGAGCGCGGTCCGGCCGATCCAGCTCTCGACCCGCGGCATCCTGAACCGGATCGGCGAAGGCCGAACAAAGCTATCCACAGAGCAGTGGAAGGACTTCCTGCTGCGCAGCATCGGTTTCGAGCCTGAGGCGCTGTCGGCCCGCGCGCGGGATGTTGCGCTGCTCCGCATGGTTCCTTTTGTCGAGCGCAATTACAACCTCGTGGAACTCGGCCCGCGCGGGACCGGCAAGAGCCATCTGTTCCAGCAAATTTCGCCCTATTCGCACCTGGTCTCGGGCGGCAAGGCGACCGTCGCCCGGATGTTCGTCAACATGGCAAACGGCCAACGCGGGCTTGTCTGCCAGTACGATGTGGTGTGCTTCGACGAGGTGTCGGGCGTGTCCTTCGACCAGAAGGACGGCGTCAACATCATGAAAGGCTTCATGGAGTCGGGCGAGTTTTCTCGCGGGCGCGAAAGCATCCGGGCCGAAGGCAGCATCGTCCTGCTCGGCAACTTCGATGTCGATGTTCAGCACCAGCAACGGGTCGGGCATCTGTTCGGTCCGCTGCCGCCCGAGATGCGCAACGACACGGCGCTGATGGACCGCATCCACGCCTATCTCCCCGGATGGGACGTGCCGAAGGTGAGCGGCGTCCTGTTCACCGATCATTTCGGGCTGGTGAGCGATGTCCTCGCCGAGTGCTTCACCCGCTTGCGCTCACAGAGCCGCATCAACGCGCTGCTTGGTCGCGTCCATTTCGGCGGCGCGCTGTCGGGCCGCGATCAGAACGCTGCCAACAAGACCGTCAGCGGGCTTCTGAAGCTCCTCTATCCCGGCGCCGAAAGCGAAATGCCCGACGAGGATCTGGAGTGGGCGGTCCGGCTTGCACTTGAGATGCGCCGGCGCGTCAAGGAGCAGCAGAAGCGGATCGGCTCGGCCGAGTTCCGCAACACGCAGTTCAGCTATGGGATGGGCCTCGACGGGGTTGAGCAGTTCGTCTCGACCCCCGAGCTTCAGAGCGAGGGCAGCATCGGCGGCGATCCGTTGCCGCCCGGCCAGGTGTTCGCGATCGGACCGGGAGGGCACGACGAAGCCACCAGCCTGTACCGGATCGAAGTGACCGAGGGGCCGGGCGGCGGCGTCCGCATTCTCAACCAAGCCCCGCCTGCCCCGTTTCGCGAGAGCGTGCGGCTCGCCGAGCAAAACCTCTATGCGCGGGCACGCGATCTTGTTGGAGACCGAAACCCGCGCGAGCACGAGTTCGTCGTTCAGCTCCGGTCCTTCGACTCGGGCAAAAGCGGCGCCAACCTGGGCATTACCATCCTGATCGCCCTTTGCTCGGCCCTGTTGGGCCGATCGCTCAAGGGCGGCCTCGCGATCGTGGGCGGCCTCAACCTCGGCGGCTCGGTCGAATTGGTCCACAACCCGATCGAGGTCATGGAATTGGCCATGGAGAAAGGGGCCGGCATGGTCCTGCTCCCCGTTTCCTCCCGGCGCGCTCTCGTCGATCTATCGGATGACGTGGCGACGCGGGTCCAATCCCTGTTCTACCTCGACGCCGCAGATGCCTTGCGGAAGGCGCTGAACGAGAGCTGAAGATGCCAAGCGGTGTTGTCAGAGCAACCCTTTGCGCGTGGGTTTCGTGCCTATCCCTCTGACTGGCGAAGCGCGATCATAAGCGTATTCAAGCCTTCGTCTGCTTCGTCGCATCGATTTCGAAAATAATTCTGAGAAGCTACAGACATGATTCGATGGTCTGTTAATCCTTCTGGGACGCCGGCCGCGAATTCGGATGGAAGCTCAAAATCAATTGCCGTCAACTCGGAGCATAAGTTTGCGCAGCTCGGAATGTCGTTGATTATCGCTTTCAAACAGATTACTAGACGGCAATGCCAATCCACGAACTGCTCGCTGATTCCATCCTGGCCTCGGAGAGCACTCAATTCCTCGCGCAAACCCGCTATCTGTGAGACGTATTCCATTCCATCTTTCATTCCTGATGAAACTGCTTATTGTATCCCCTGAGACCCTGGCGAGGAAGATATACACCCTTGCTTGGATCCTCAATTACTTTACCAATGATCCATGCTTTTCGATTGTACTTTCCAAGTATAGACAGGATCGGATTCACTTTTGTTTCATCAGCAATCACGCAAAACCCGATACCCATATTATAGACTTCAAACATTTCAGCGGGGCTGACCTCTCCATATTGTTGGATTAGTTTAAATATCTCAGGTGTCTTGGGAAGTTCATCTATGCGGAAGCCCACACGTGGACTGTCAACACGGCTCAGGTTTAGAAGTCCGTCGCTAGTGATGTTTATCAACGCCTTAGTGTCCGACACTCTTTTCAGAATTTCTAGGGCCTCGCGCACATAAATGAACGTTGGACGAAGCAATTCTTCGCCCAGAGGAACGCCAGTTCTCGGTATTGGATAATCCAAGGAAAGGGGCTTTTCTCGCTTGAAGAACGCTCTGCGAGCGAGGGATAATCCATTGCTGTGAATCCCGCTGCTCTCAATGCCAATGATCAGATCTCCCGGTTCCAGATGACGGCCTGTTAGGATCTTATCGAGAGGCACCATTCCCACGGCAGTTCCCGCCAAATCGAAGCCGTGGACGACATCTCCGAGTTGGGCAATCTCGCCGCCAGATATCGAAATGTCTGCCTGTTTGGCACCATTAGCGAGCCCCACCCCTATAGCGTCAAGGATCTCGGCACTGACCCGCTCGACTGCGATGTAATCGACCAAGGAGAGAGGTTGGGCTCCCACACAGATCAGATCGTTCACATTCATTGCGATGCAATCGATCCCAATCGTGTTATAGCGGTTCATGAGCTGTGCAATGATTGCTTTGGACCCTACTCCATCGGTGCAGATTGCCAGCCCCATACCGCCACCGATATTGATGACGTTGGCAAAGTATCCATTTCGAAGCTGAACGCCACCGGACTTGTCGGGAGGCGGCCACGTATGAGTGATTCGTTTGACGAGGCGCTTCAGACCGATATCCGCTTCGTCAGTATCGATTCCGGAGTCCCGATAGGCAGCGTGGGCGGCGGAAAGGGAGTCTGTTGCCATGGCGGCGCTCTCGTGCGGTGCGCTGGTATCGCTTCGACAGGAAGGAGTGTTGGTTACAGGTGCCTGAGCCGGGGCAACCGCGACCCGGCATTCAAATTCCGGGAGCGGCTTTCGAGAAACGTCCCGAGCGCGCGGCGTATAATGCGAGCGATTGGCGCATTTTCAACTTGACAAAGCGCCATTAGCTGCTCGCACGTTGGATCCCCGACGGGTTCCAACACACCGCGGATCCTCCTTCCCAGCCTCGCTCTTGGCATATCCTGCTGCACATCCGCGCAAACTCGTTAAGACCCCTCTAATTTAGGCGATACAGGCGCCGGTTGGAAGGGCGCGGGGAGCAAGTGGGTCCCTCCTGCCCAACCGACTGCTGTCGCTATGGTTTCGAGGTACTAGGTGATGGTTGCGTTTTAGGGAGCGACATCTTGTTTCAGACTCTCGGCCGAATCGACGGTTCAGCCCAGAGAGTGCGGCAGGGCTTCTCGCGACCGCCGAATTCAGAGCCGCGAAGGCTCCTAGTACTACAGCCGGGTTTCATGGCGATGGGTTCGCCGGTGCCAATGGCAGCGGCGGGCGCGCTGCTGGTGGCGTCGGCGCCACCGCGACCATGCGAGGATATGTTCGGGATCGGGCGGGCGCG
>JBOHMF010000170.1:0-8675 GCA_050730055.1 Allostellaceae bacterium | reverse complement strand
ATCGCATTTCATCCATATCGATTGCGTACCGGTACGCAACTGGGACCTTGACGAGAAAAACCTGAACCGGCTGCTGCTGTTCGACCCCGGCCCTATGCAGATCGGTCCGGACGGCGAGTTGCTGGTCAGCCGCAGGGGCAGGGTGCGCGGGTTTCCGGTGGCGCGCCGGCCATTGAGCGTCGCCGAGCGGCTCAGGCTGCACCGCGAACTGGCGCGCGCCGAATTTCTTGCCCGCCAACAGCGTTAACCGGCGTGCAAACCGGCGGCGAAAAGTCGCCTCACCCCGAGGCGGCGGTCACCAGAACCCCGGTGGCGGCCTCGTTCGGGCGCTCGAATACTGTCCGGAAATGCTCGATCTCGCCCGGTTGCAACCGGCCCAGCGGCGGGGCGATGATCTTTGCCTGCACCTCCCTGTTATGGGCATCGCGCAGGACGACGCGCAGCCGCGGAACCGCGCACAGCGTCTTTCCGACATTGGCGAGTTCGCCCTTGATGACGAGACCGCCATCCGCTCGGGTCGGCTCGATCCTGCGGATTTTGAGACCGCTCTCCGGGCACGCCACCAGGAGTCCGAGCCGGGCATAGACCGGGGCGGTTGTCGGAAAGCGCGCCATGACCTGCCGGCGGTTGATCAGGGCGGCGCCGACAAGCGCGGCAATGGCGATGATCAGCCCCAGCCACAACACCCGCCCTGCGGTACGGCGCCGGCGCGGCGGCACAGGCAGCGGACGGGGGCGGGGCGGCACCGCGAGCGGCGGCTCGACCGGGGCCGGCTCGGCCAGGATGGGTTCGGGGCCGGCCGGCGGCGGCGCGGCAGGTTCGGGGCGCTGCTGCCAGGTGTTGCCGCACTGAGCGCAGCGGACAGTGCGGCCGGCCTCTCCGCCGAGCGCCTGATCCTCGACAAGATAGCGGGTGCGGCAGGCCGGACAGGTGACGATCATCGCAGGCGGCGCGCTGTGGTCTCTCCCGCCGCCGGCTGCGGCCGGCAGCGGTCGTGCGGATTATAGGCGTGAGCCGTAGAGGATGACGCCTGCCGCCGCGCGAGGCAAGCCGCACCGGCGCCGCAAGAGGGGATCAATCGCCGCCGGCGGGTCCGGCCGATCCCGGCGCGGCAGTGTCGCGCGGGGCTGGGGCGCGGGCGAGCGCGCGCAGGTGATGGTCGGCGTCGCCAAACATCGCGTCGATCATCGTCACCCGCTTGAAATAGTGGCCGACCTTGTACTCCATGGTCATGCCGATGCCGCCGTGCAGCTGGATCGCCTGCTGCCCGATGAGGCGGCCGGAGCGGCCGATCTGCGCCTTGGCCGCGGCGAGCGCCCGGCGCCGCTCGGCGGCGTCCTCCTCGCCGGTCATCATCGTCGCGTACATCGCCATGCTGCGCGCCTGTTCGAGAGCGATCAGCATGTCCACGGCGCGGTGCTGCAGCACCTGAAAACTGCCGATCTCGCGGCCGAACTGCCGGCGCGTCCTCAGATAGTCGAGGGTCAGTTCGTGCATCGCCGCCATCACGCCGACCGCCTCGGCACAAAGCGCCGCGATCGCCTCGCCCGTCACCCGCTCGACGAGCGGCAGCGCCGCCCCCGGCTCGCCGAGCACACCCTGCGCTCCGACCGCGACGCCGCTGAAGGCGATCTCGGCCGCGCGCAACCCGTCCTGGGTCGGGTAGCCGCGCCGCGTCACCCCCTTCTGCGCGGCATCGACGAGAAACAGGCCGATGCCCTGACGCTCGCGCCGTCCGCCGCCGGTGCGCGCGGTGACAAGGAGCTTGTCGGCGCTGTCGCCGTGCAGGACCACGCCCTTCTCGCCATCGATGACCCAGCCGTTGCCGGCGCGGCGCGCGGTTGTCGCGACATCGGCGAGATCGTAGCGCGACTGCCGCTCGGTATGGGCAAAGGCGAGGACCAGTTCGCCCGCGGCGAGGCGCGGGATCAGCGCCGTCTGCTGCGCCGCGCTGCCGCCGTGGCGCAAAAATCCGCCGCCGAGCACGATTGTCGCGAGATAGGGCTCGAGCACAAGCGCCCGGCCAAACGCCTGCATGACCAGCATGGTTTCGACCGCGCCGCCGCCGGCGCCGCCATGCTCTTCGGCAAACGGCAGACCCAAGAGGCCGAGTTCGGCATCGTGCGCCCAGCGCTCGCGGCTCCAGCCTTCCGCGCTCTGGCCGTAGGTCTTGCGCTGCTCAAAGGTGTAGCGCTCGGCGATCAGCCGGTCGAGGCTCTCCTGCAGCAGCCGCTGCGAGTCGTCGAGATCAAAATCCATCGCGTAAAGCCCCCGTCTCAATCCCGTCATGGCCGGGCCTGACCCGTGGGCCTTCAGCCCACGGACTTGATCCGTGGGCATCCACGCGATCAACGCCTGCTCGGACCGTCGCGTGGGTGCCCGGAACAAGTCCGGGCATGACAGAAAGGCCGCTTGATCTACAGCCCTAAAATCGCCTTGGCGATGATGTTCTTCTGGATCTCGTTGGTGCCGCCGTAGATCGAGACCTTGCGCCAGTTGAAATAGGTCGGCGCGACGGGACCGGCCCATTCGGGGCCGATCGGCGGCTCGTTCCAGCGCTCCTCGTCAGGGCGCTCGGACTGGTAGGGCAGGGCGTAGGGACCGACCACTTCCAAGAGCAGTTCGCTGATGCGCTGCTGGATTTCCGAACCCTTGATCTTGAGGATCGAGGAAGCCGGGTCGGGCTTGTTGTCGGTGCGCTGCCGCTCGGCGGCGACGACGCGCAACTGCGTCATTTCGAGCGCCTTCAGCTCGACTTCGAGTTCGGCCAGCTTTTCGCAAAAGCGCTCGTCTTCGATCAGCGGCCGATCGCATTCGCGCTCCAGCGCGGCCAATTCCTTGATGCGGCGGATGCGCTCCTTGGAGACACCGACGCGGGCGATCCCGGTGCGCTCGCGCCCGAGCAGATACTTGGCGTAGTCCCAGCCCCTGTTCTCCTGCCCGACAAGGTTCTCGGCTGGAACTTTCACCTCATCGAAAAAAACCTCGTTGACCTCGTGTCCGCCCTCGATCGTGATGATCGGGCGCACCGTGATCCCGGGCGTCTTCATATCGATCAAAAGGAACGAGATGCCTTCCTGCTTTTTGGCTTCGCGATCGGTGCGCACCAAGCAGAAGATCCAATCGGCGTGCTGGGCGAGCGTGGTCCAGATCTTCTGGCCGTTGACGATGTAGAAATCGCCCTCGCGCCGCGCCGAGGTTCGGAGCGCGGCGAGATCGGAGCCGGCGCCGGGTTCGGAAAAGCCCTGGCACCACCAGTCGTCGAGATTGGCGATGCGCGGCAGAAAGCGCTCCTTCTGCGCCTCTGACCCAAAGGCGATGATGACGGGGCCCACCATCGTCACGCCAAAGGCCAGGGGCGCCGGCGCCGGCGCCTGTTGCAGCGCGTCCTGAAACAGATACTGCTGCACCGGGGTCCAGCCGGTGCCGCCCCACTCCTGGGGCCAGTTGGTGACGGCCCAGCCCCGCCGGTTGAGGAGGCGCTGCCAGGTGACGATGTCGTCTTTCGCGAGCCGGCGGCCCGCGACCATCTTTTTGCCGATCCCCTCGGGCAGGTGATCCGCGATAAAGGATCGCACCTCGTCGCGAAAGGCGAGTTCTTCCGGGGTGAAACGGAGATCCATGAGGCGCGCTCCCGTGTTTCCTCGGCCGCGCCGGCGGCCCGCGCCAGGGTAGCCCGGCGCGCCCGGCCGGAAAAGGGCCGTGAGCGACGACCTGCCGAGGCTGCGGCTTGACTTGCGGGCCGCGACCCGGCAGGTTCGCTCAGCGAATAAGAAAAAGATTTTAGGGAGGTGTCAGAGTGGCGGTGGCCGAACCAGACGAGGAGACGATACCGGCGCGGCGGCGGGGCGGCGCGGCCTTGCTCGAAGTCCGCAACATCGCCGTGCGCTTTGGCGGCATCGTCGCGCTCGACGGGGTCTCGTTCGCGCTGCGGGAAGGCGAAATCCTCGGTCTCATCGGCCCAAACGGCGCCGGCAAGACGACCCTCTTCAATTGCCTGTCGCGGCTCTACACGCCCAACAGCGGCGAAATCCTGTTTGAGGGCCACTCGCTCCTGGCCCACCCGGCGCACAAGATCGCCGGTCTCGGCATCGCCCGCACCTTTCAGAACCTGGCGCTGTTTCCGCAGCAATCAGTGCTCGACAATGTGCGGATCGGCGCCCATGCCCGGACCCGCGGCGACTTTATCGGCGACACCTTGCGCCTGCCGCAAGCCAGGCGGCGGGAGACGGCGATCGCGGACACCGCCTGGCGGCTTCTCGACATGCTCGATCTCGCCGATGTCGCGCACCAGCCCACCGATGGATTGTCGCTCGGTCTCAAAAAGCGTGTCGAACTGGCCCGCGCACTCGCTGCCGAACCCAAATTGCTGCTGCTCGACGAACCGGCGGGCGGGCTCAACCACGGGGATATCGACGGGCTCGGCGCGCTGATCCGCCGCATCCGCGACGACCGGCATGTCACGGTGCTCCTGGTCGAGCATCACATGAACCTCGTGATGGCGATTTCCGACAAGGTCGTCGCGCTCGATTTCGGCCGCAAGATCGCCGAGGGCACGCCCGCCGAGGTGCAGCAGGACGAGGCGGTGATCCACGCCTATCTCGGCACCGGCCGGGAGCAGCGGCAATGATGCTCGAAGTGCGCGGTCTGCACGCCTATTACGGGCAGAGCGAGGCTCTGCACGGCACCGATTTTGCGCTTGACGAGGGCGGCATCGTCACGCTCCTCGGCGCCAACGGCGCCGGCAAGACGACGACCTTGCGGGCGCTCTGCGGCATGGTCCGCACAACCGGCGAAATCCGCTTTGACGGCAAGTCGATCACGGGCCGCGCCACGGAGGAGATCGTGCGCCTCGGCATCGCCCATGTGCCGGAAGGGCGCGGCACCTTTGTGCGTCTGACGGTCGAGGAGAACCTGCAACTGGGCGCGATGACCCGTCGCGACCATGCCGCGATCGCCCATGACATCGAGCAGATCTACGGGTATTTCCCGCGCCTCAGGGAGCGGCGCCGGCAGCAGGCCGGGACCCTCTCGGGCGGCGAGCAGCAGATGCTTGCGGTGGGACGCGCGCTGATGCTGCGGCCGCGTCTGATGCTGCTCGACGAGCCGTCCTTTGGGCTGGCCCCGCTCATCGTTGCCGAACTGTTCGAAATCCTGCGCCGGCTCAACCGCGAAACCCGCGTCGGGATGCTGCTCGTCGAGCAGAACGCGAACCTGGCACTCGAACTCGCCGAACACGCCTATCTGCTCGAAACCGGGCGCGTCGTCCTCGATGGGCCGGCTGCGGTGATCGGCGCCGATGAGGGCGTGCGTCGCGCCTATCTGGGTTATTGAGCGGAGGCGCCGATGGAATTGCTGCTGCAACAGGTGCTGGCCGGTCTCGCCAACGGGGCGATCTACGCCCTTGTCGCGCTGGCGCTGGTGGTGATCTATCTGGCGATCGAGCACATCAATTTCGCGCAAGGCGAGATGGCCTGCATGTCGACCTTTGTCGCCTGGCAGATGATCGCCTGGGGCGTGTCGTACTGGCTCACCTTTGTCATCGTCATCGTGGTGTCGTTTATCGGCAGCATCATCATCGAGCGGGTCCTGTTCAAGCCGCTGCACAATGCTTCGATCCTGGCCAATCTTGTCGCCTTTATCGCGCTCTTCGGCATCCTCAACAGCGCCGACGGCTACATTTGGGACTACACGATCAAGACCTTTCCGACCCCGTTTGGCCATCACCCGCTGTTTGGCAGCGTGCTGATCGACGCGCATGAAGCCGGGATGATCGGCGTGACCGTGATCCTGCTGGGTCTCGTCTATCTGTTCTTTCGCGGTACGCGGCTCGGCCTCGCGATGCGCGCCGCCGCCCACAATCCGGTATCGGCGCGGCTTGTCGGCATCCGGGTCGGCTGGATGACGGCGCTCGGCTGGGGCTTGTCAGGGGCGGTCGGCGCGGTCGCCGGCATGCTGATCGCGCCGGTCGTGTTTCTGGAGCCGAATATGATGTTTGGCGTCCTCATTTACGGTTTTGCCGGCGCCGTGCTGGGCGGGATGTCGAGTCCGGGCGGCGCCGTCCTCGGCGGCTTTATCGTCGGCGTCATCGAAACCCTGACGGCCACCTTTGTCCCTGATGTCGGGCGCGAGTTGAAGCTGACGATCGCGCTCGCGGTCATTCTCGCGATCCTGATGGTGCGACCGACCGGCCTGTTTGGCCGCAAAGTGGTGAGCCGGGTATGACGACCCCCGAACCCGAGACCCTGACCGCCGCCGTTCCGGCGCCCGCCGCTGTTCCAGCCCCCGCCGTCCGAGCCGCGGGGTGGCCGACAACCCGCCATTGGATGCTGGGCGGCGCCGTGCTGATCGCGGTGCTGCTGCCCTTCTACTTCCACGGGTTTGTCATCTTTCAGTTGACCGAGGTGATGTGCTACGGGCTGGCGATCCTCGGTCTCAACCTGTTGATGGGCATCAACGGCCAGGTCTCGTTCGGGCACGGCGCGTTTTTTGGCCTGGGCGCCTATGTCACTGCCATCCTGATGCAGCGTTACGGCATGCCCTATTACTGGACCCTGCTGCCGTCCGGTGCCATCTGCTTTGTCGTCGGCTTCGCGTTCGGATTTCCGGCGTTGCGGTTGCAAGGTCTCTACCTCGCGCTCGTCACCTTTGTGGCGGCGGTCGCCCTGCCGCAGCTTCTCAAATACCATGGTTTTGAAGGCTGGACCGGCGGGGTGCAGGGCATCGTTGTCAATCAGCCGGATGCTCCCGCCTTTCTGCCGCTCGGCGCCGATCAATGGCTCTATTATTTCACACTCGCCGTCATGCTCGTCCTGTTTGCCGGCGCCGCCAACCTGATCAAAAGCCGCACCGGCCGCGCCCTGATGGCGATCCGCGACCATCCGATCGCGGCCGCCGCCATGGGCATCAACCCGTCGCTCTACAAGACGATGATCTTTGGTGTCAGCGCGGTCTATACCGGGATCGCGGGTTCTCTGGGGGCGTTCGCGGTCGGGTTTGTCGCCCCGGACAGCTTCAATCTGTTCCTGTCGATCTACCTCTTTGTCGGCCTCATCATCGGCGGCATGGAGTCGCTGCCCGGCTGTCTGGTTGGCGGCCTGTTTGTGCTCTATATCCCGAACATCGCCCAGGACGTGTCGCGGGGATTGTCCGGCGCCGTCTTTGGCGTCCTCATGCTGCTGATCGTCTTTGTGATGCCGTCCGGCGCCGCCGGTTTTACCCGCCTGGTGATGGCGCGCCTGTCCCGCCTGAGAAACCGGAGCAATCCGCTGTGAAAGGGAGGTTTGCCATGAAGCGTCTCACTCGCCGCACCATTCTCGCCGCCGCACCGGGCGCGCTCGCCTTTACCGCGCTGCCGGCGCTCGCCGCCACAAAGGAATACGGCCCCGGCGTCACCGACACCTCGATCAAGATCGGCAACACCGCGCCCTATAGCGGCCCCGCTTCGGATTACAGCACGATCTGGAAATGCGAGGCCGCCTATTACAACATGATCAACGCTCAGGGCGGGGTGAACGGCCGCAAGATCGATTTCATCTCCTATGACGACGCCTATTCGCCGCCAAAAACCTATGAGATGACGCGCAAGCTGGTCGAAGAGGATCACGTGTTGCTGATCGCCGGAGGTGCGGGTACTCCGACCAACACCGTGATCTGGAAGTACATGAACGAGCACAAGGTGCCGCAATTATTTGTCTCGACCGGCGCGGGCAAATGGGACGACCCCAAGGGCCACCCCTGGACCATGGGCTTTCAGCCGACCTACCAGGACGAGGGGCGCATCTATGCCGCCTACGCCATGAAGCACAAGCCCGACGGCAAGATCGGGATCCTTTATCAGAATGACGATTTTGGCAAATCCTATCTCCAGGGCGTTGTCGATGGTCTCGGCCCCAAGGGCGCCGCGATGCTCAAGGCCAAGACGACCTATGAGACCACCGACACCACCGTCGACTCGCAGGTCGTCGATATGAAGGCGGCGGGCTGCGACGTTTTCATCAATACTGCGATCAACAAGTTCGCGGCGCAGGCGATCAGAAAGGCGGCGGAAATCGGCTGGAAGCCGCTGCATATCCTGAGCGGCATCGGCAACTCGGTCGCCGCGACCTTGCAACCGGCCGGTCTTGAAGCGTCAAAGGGCATCGTCACCGATTTCTTCTTGAAGGACCCGACCGATCCGACGTGGCAAAACGATCCCGGCTACAAGTGGTGGGTCGGCTTTATGGACAAGTGGTATCCGGGCGGTGACAAGAAGGATCAGCTCAATGCCTTTGGGCCGACGCAGGGAGGGGCGCTTGTCTACGTGCTGAAACAGTGCGGCAACGATCTGACCCGCGCGAACGTGATGAAGCAGGCGGCCAAAATCCACAATCTGAGCCTGCCGATGCTGCTACCCGGCGTCACGATCAATACCAGCCCGACCGATTTCTCGCCGATCAGGCAGGTCCAGTTGGCCCGCTTCAATGGCGAACGCTGGGTGCTGTTTGGCCCGATCCTGAGCAGCGCCGTTGGCTGAGCGCGGCGGCGGCGCGCATCGTCCGGTATGAGGCTTGGCGGCGACCCCACCGGCCTGAGACCAGGTTTGCAGAGGGAGGCCATGATGAGATCCTTGACGCGCCGCAGCATCCTTGCCGCCGCGCCGGCCGCGCTCGCCCTCGCGGCCGGCGCGCGGCCGG
>JBOHMF010000169.1:0-8678 GCA_050730055.1 Allostellaceae bacterium | reverse complement strand
GGTCTCAGGGCCGAGTGCGCGGCCGCCCGACGCTCCGGCTTTGCCGCCAAGATGGCGATCCATCCGGCCAAGATCGCGGCCATCAACGACGCTTTCTCGGTCAGCCACGAGGGCCTTGTCTGGGCGCAGCGGGTGGTCGCCGCCTTTGCCGAAAATCCCGATGCCGGTACACTCGCCCTCGATGGCCGAATGATCGACCGCCCGCATCTGGCCCTGGCACGGCGCCTGCTGGAGCAGTCCCGGGCGGCGGAGGAGACGCCATGAGCCGCTCGGCAAACCGCCTCTTCGGCACTCTTCTGCTGCTGACAGCCGGTCTCGCCGCCCCAGCCTCACCCGCCGGCGCGCACTGGCTGTGGTTTGGCCGCCGACCTCCGCCGCCGGTCGATTCCCCGGTCTTCGCCGTGCGCGCGCCGCCGCCGGGTCGCCCCGGCTATCTGGCAACGATCGGGTATATCGATAACGGTCTCAAATACGTCGATGCGCAGGCGGCGTTCTTTGTCTCCTATTATGGCCGGATGTGCTTTGTCGGCGTTCTGAATGTGCGGCGGACCACGTTTGAACGCCGGCAGTTCCCCTGGTGCGTGGCGCCCTCTGCGCTGGCCGATATCGAGGTAGTCGAGAACGACATCACCTATGTCCCGCAGTTGCGCTTGTGGTGCCGGCATGCCGCGCCTCAGTGCTTTCAGGAAGCCGGCCGCTTCGACCGCAGGGCCGACAGCATTTCCGTGGAGATCGTTCCCGCCCAAGGCGAGAAGAACGCGGTCGCCTACCTGATCTATTTGATGGGCGGCCGGATTCCCGCCGATCGGCCGTGGCGGGATTAGGAGCATTCAAACCGGGACGGTGTCGTGAAACTTCGCGTAATCGATGGCGCGGCGCCCGTCCGGCGTGGTCCCGATGATGTCGGCAAAGCGGCGGTCAAACAGGATCTCGTCGTGGAGATAAGAGGCGCGGGCGTGGATCGTCTGCGACAGAGCCTCGTCGATCCCGGTCAGGGTGACGATGATCTCCGCCTGCTCGGCCGCCAGGGTCTCGGGCGTCGCCCCGTAGAGCGGACTGCTCCGGTCAAGCGGGTGCATGACGGCAAAGGTCATGGCAAAGACGGGGGTGTGCGAGCGTGCCAGCTTCAGATCGTAAAAGCGGCGCAGAAAATGCCCCTCTGCCGTAACCTCGTCGCGCAGCAGCGATAACGTCACCTCCGCCTGCACCACCCGGTTGCGGCGCTCGTTGGCAAGGCGCAGGGAGAGCGCCGGCACCCCGTTCACCGGGCCGATCACGGCCACCCGGCTGAACAGGACCCGCGCCGTCGGACGCGAAAAACGGGCGAAGGCGAGGCCGGTCGAGAGCGCGATCGTCAGCATGCCGAGCAGCACCTCCGCCGTCATCAGGAGATTGGCGTAGAGCGTCGCCGGCCACATCCGGCCGTAGCCGATGGTCGCCAGGGTCTGCACGCTGAAAAAGAAGGCGTCGCCAAAATTTCCCGGCCGCGCCCCGGTCACGGCGCCTGGTTGCAGCAGATAGAGGAGCGCAAAGCCGGCATTGACCAGCAGGAACACCAGCGCTCCCGCCAGGAGAAAACGCGGCCAGGAGATCGTAAAGACGCGATGATAGAGATCGTCGTACCAGGCTTGGCGGATGCCGAGCCGCAGTTCGCCTTCCTCGCCGCGGCGGCTGATCATCCGGCCGCTGCGCGTGGCCCGCACCTGCGCCGCCCCGGTGCGCAGCGGCGGCGCCCGGCGCGCCCGTCGGCTGTTGCGCATGGCGTTCCGCTCCGGCGGTCCATGGAAAGGAAGTCTCACGGTTGCTGTTTATAGCCCGAGGAGGCCGCACCAGATTGTCTTTCAGCAACGGCGGCAGCGCCGCCGGCAAGCCGGGAAGGACAAGAACATGGACGAGGGCGGACGACCGCAGGAAGAGACCGGGCAGCACGCACCGGCGCGGCCGCCAGCGCCCACGCGCAAGGGCGCCGCACCAGCGGACGAGGAAGCCGCCCGGATGCGCGCGGAGACCGATCGGGAGTTTGTCGCGTGGCTGCGCTTCTGGGTGCAGCTTGCCATTCTCGCGGCACTGACGATCGGCGGCGCGTTCTACGCCAGCCAAAGCGACCAGCCGGGGGGTTATCAGTGCGGGCTGGTCCTCGCCATCGTGGCTTTTCTCCTGATCCTCGCGCTGGTCAAGCGGCGGCTCGACGGCGCTCCCGGCGATCTCGCCAGCACGCTGCTTGTCAACGACACAAACGGTCTCTCGGTGGTCGTCCCGCTGCTGGCGGCCGCCGCGATCGGCGGTCTTGTTCTCGCCGCCAATGATCCGCCCGGCCCGCTCTACATCTTTGGCCTCGCGCTGTTTGGCGCCAGCGTCCTCGCCATCCTGTGGCAGATCAAGCACGTCTACGACCGTACCGACCGGGGTGAGAGCTGACATGGCGAGCGTGCTGTCAGTCCAGTCGCGCGTCGCCTGCGGCACCGTCGGCAACCCGGCGGCGGTGTTCGCATTGCAGCGGCTCGGCATCGAGGCGTGGGCGCTCGACACCGTCGCCTTCTCAAACCACACCGGCTATGGCGGCTGGACCGGCCGCGTCGTGCCGGCGGACGAGATCGCCGTCCTGTTTGACGGCATCGCCGCCCTCGGTCTGCTGCCGCGATGCGACGCGGTGCTGTCCGGCTTTCTCGGCGCGGCACCGGTCGGCGCGGTGCTGATCGACATCGTTGCCCGCGTCAAACGGGAGAACCCGCACGCGCTCTACTGCTGCGACCCGGTGATGGGTGACATTGAGACCGGATGGTATGCCGAGCCGGCGCTGCGCGAATTCTTCCGCGAGCGCGCGCTCCCTGCGGCCGACATCGCCACCCCGAACCGCTTTGAACTGGAGTGGCTTGTCGGCCGCCCGATCGCCACCCTCGCCGAGGCTGCCGCCGCGCTTGCCGCGCTCCGGGCGCGGGGGCCGGGGATCGTCCTTCTCACCAGCCTCGAGACCGCGCGCGACCGCATCGCGATGATGGCAGGCGGGCCGCAGGGCATCTGGGTGGCGGAGACGCCGCGCCTGCCGATCGCGGCGACCGGCTGCGGCGACACCGTGGCGGCATTGTTTCTGGCGCGGCTGTTGCGTGGCGACGCGCTGCCCGAGGCTCTCGCCGCCACCTGCGCCGCGATCTACGGGATCGTCGCGGCGACGCTCAAAGCCGGCGGCGGCGAGTTGGCGCTCGTCGCCGCGCAGGAGGAACTCGTCGCCCCAAGCCTGAAGGTCGCGGTGCGGCGTCTGGAGGGTTGAAGCTGCCGCATCGGAGGTCTGCGCGGATCGCCCGCGCCGGGACTGCGACATAAGGTTACAGTGGCTGCGGGAAGATTGCTCCGATCGTCCCGCGCGGACCCAACCTGGCGTGGAAGGAAGACTGATGCAGTATCGGCGGATCTCGGCGGATTGCCATCTCGACATGATCTGGCTGCCGCCCGATTTGTTCACCTCCGAGGCGGAGCGGGCGCTCAAAGACCAGATGCCCTATGTCAAGGAGCAGCCGGACGGCAGCAAGCGCTGGGTTGACGACAACGGCGCCGATTACGGCATGGCCGGCGGGGTCGGAGCCTCGGGCACGCCCTACATCCCCGGCAAGCAGTTGCGCGTCGATAAGATGCACGAGGCCGGTCTTTACACCGACTATCAGCAGAAGGACCAGCGCCGGCCCGGCGACCCGCACCTGCGCGTCAAGGAACTCGACCGCGACGGCGTCGATGCCGAGGTCATCTACGGCATCCTTGCCGCCTGCGCAAAGATGAAGAGCCCCGCCGCGGCAAACGAGATGCTGCGCATCTACAACAACTTCATGAACGCCTTTTGCGGCCACTATCCCGAGCGCGAGATCGGGCTGGCCTGCCTGCCCTACAGCGACATCGAGGCGGCGGCGGCCGAGGTGCGGCGCGTCGCCAAGCTCGGCATGAAAGGCGTCGAACTCAGCTGCTCGTGGCACATGCAGCCGATGTGGCATCCGAATTGGGACCCGCTGTGGGAAGCGGTCAACGAGGTGCAGTTGCCGCTGCATTTCCACACCTTCCCGGCGACCGATCCGAACCTGCGCAAGTCGCTCGAACCGGAGATCTCGCGGCGCATGACCTATAGCGGGCTGTGCCGGTTCCAGATGACCCTGGCGACGATCCTGACCGATCTGATGGGCGCGGCGGTGTTCGAGCGCTTCCCGAACATCCGTGTCGTCCTTGGCGAGAGCGGGATCGGCTGGATCCCCTATGTCATCGACCGCATGGATTTCGAGTACCAAGACCAGTACCGCGATCTGAAGCTCAAGATGCTGCCGAGCGAGTACTGGCGCCGTCAGTGCAAGGCCACCTTCCAGTATGACCGCGTCGGCACCAAGCTGATCGAGGAGATGGGGATCGAGACCCTGATGTGGGGGTCGGACTATCCGCATCCGGACGGGGTATGGCCGGAATCGAAGAAATACATCGAGAACCAGTTCAGCCATCTGCCGGCCGATGTCACCTTCAAGATGACCTGCGAGAACGCCGGCAAGTTCTACGGCCTCATTAACTGAGGGCTGCAACTGTCTCCCCCGAGCCGCGCTCGGGGGAGACGCGCTTCTCTTTATCTTTTGCAAAGGCGTGCCTGCGGCCGCCCTGTTTTCAGGGCGCGACACCGGCCATATTGCACAACACATCCCACTCCCGCTCACTGACCGGACAGACCGAAAGCCGCGATTGCCGGATCAAGGCCAGCCCAGACAGTTCGGGATTGGCCTTGATCGCAGCGAGCGTGACCGGGCGCGCGACCGCTTTCACTGGCCTCACATCGACCATGCCGAGCTTGCCGCCGGCATCGTTCGGATCGGGATAAAAGGGCGCGATCACCTCGACGATGCCGACAATCTCCCGCCCCTCGTTGGAGTGGTAGAAAAAGGCGCGCTCGCCCCGCCGCATCGCCCGCAGGTTGATGAGCGCCTGGGCGTTCTTGACCCCGTCCCAGGGGGTGCGGCCGTCGGCGACAAGCTGATCCCAGGAATAGTGCGACGGTTCCGATTTCAGCAGCCAATAGGCCATGCCCACCCCTTCGCCTTTGCCCCCGATCACGTCACGAGCGGATACTCCGCCTGGTCCTCATAGATCGCGCCGGCCTTGGTCGGAAAGCTGGCGATCAGATGAAAGCTTGCGACCGGCAGCGGGTCGGCGCGAAACAGCGCGTGCGCGGCGAAAAAATCATGCAGCGCCCCGCGCGGCGGGTTGTTGAGCCGTGCCAGAGTGACATGCGGCGCGAATTTGCGCGGTTCGGGCGGCAGCCCGCTGCGGATCAGCGCCTGCCCGATCTTGTCGCGCAGGGCCGCGAGCTCGGGGTGGCGCTCGACCCCGACCCACAGCGTGCGCGCCCGCTCACCGGACGCAAAGAGACCGACGCCGGCGAGCTGCACGCTCAGGCGCCGCGCCTTGACGCGCGCCAGCGCGGCGTCGATGTCGGCGGCCGTGTCCTCGCCGATCTCGCCGATAAAGCGCAAGGTCAGGTGGAAATCGCCAGGATCGACCCAGCGGGCGCCGGGCAACCCGGCGCACAACAGCGACAGCCGCAGCTTCAGCTCGGGCGGAAAGCCAATGCCGACAAACAGGCGCAGCATAAGGGCAACTCCGACGATCGCGGCCGGTCTTTCACACCCTTTTACAGAAAGACGGTCAGGACGCCGGTGTGGCCGTAAAGCCGGTCGCGCGAGATTTCGCCATTGGCAAAAAAGCCGATCAGCGGCACATCGCCAAACGCCTCGCGCAACAGCCCCGTCTCCACTCCCTCCTCGCCAAACAGATTGACCCCGCGCGCCACGCAGCCGACATAGACGGCCGCTTTTGGCGTACCCGTGAGCCGGCCCTGCAACTGCCGGATCATCCGCGCCATGTCGTGCCGCGCGGTTTCGGGGTCGCGCCGGCAGAACAGGATCGGGTCGCCCGAGCGCACTTCCTCGCCGAGCACCAGCCAGCCGCGGCCGGGATCGATCGCCATCAGGTTGCGCACCAGATAATCGCCGGTGTCGGAGCCGGCGACCGGCAGGCCGGCAAAGATCACCCCGCCGGCACGTCGCAGATCGCGCGCCAGTTCTGGCCCGATGTCCTCGCAAAAAACCGCCAGCGCCGGGCGTCCGTCGATCGTCATGGCGATGTTGTCGCGCGCCTCGTCGATGCGGCGCATCGGGCCGATCGGCGAGCAGCCCTGGGTCAGCGCGGTGGCGACCGCGATCTCGGGGGCCAGCATGACGCCGGCGATGCCGCTGCCGCCGGCCCCGGCAGGAGCGGCCAAGCCCGTGCTCTGCGCCACCAGCGGGCTCGGCCAGCGGTGCGAGACCAGCCCGCCGACAAGATAGGCTCCGCTCGCCGCCGCGAGCTTTGTCGTCGCCGCGACCAGATCGCGGCAGCGCGGGTCGGCATGGACGAGAGCCAGGACCGGCTCCTTTGCCGCGATCCATTTGGCGTGGCGGCGCGGCAGATCGGCTGCCGGATCGGCGGTCTCCGCAAAGACGCGAAAGCCGTCCGGTGGCAGCGCCGCGATCATCACCGCAACGGCCGGCTCGTCCATGACCTCGGCGCTCATCCCGAGAACGCCAAGCCCGACCCCGCCGACCCACGCGCCGATCCCGCGCGCCCGGCCGAGCGCCGCGACCAACCCCGACAGCACCGGTGCCGCCGCCTCGCTGGCATAGACGATACCGAGATTGGCGCCCTCGATCTCGGGCAGGCCGGCGAGGACGCGCCCGGCGAGATCGCCCGGGTCGCCGCTCGCCACGGCGGCGGCAAAGCGCGGGTTCATGCCGCACCCCCGCGCATGAGGCGGGCGACCCAAGGAGCGATGCGGGCAGCCAGCACGGCCACGCCCTTCGCGTTCGGATGCTTCATGTCCGCCTGATTGAACTGCGGCTTCATCGCGACCCCCTCAAGAAAAAAGGGATAGAGCGGCATGTGGTCCCGCTGCGCCAGTTCGGGATAGATGCGGTCAAAACGGCGCTGGTAATCCGGTCCGCAACCGGGCGTCGCCCGCATGCCGAGAAGCAGCACCTTGGCCCCGCTCGCCGCAAACCTGCGGATCATGGTGTCGAGATTGGCACGCACGGCGGCGGGGTCAATGCAGCGCAGCATATCGTTGGCGCCGAGTTCCAGCAGCACAAGATCGGGCTTGTCGGCAAGCGCCCAGTCGAGCCGGGCGACGCCGTCGGCGGTGGTGTCGCCGGAAACCCCGCCGTTGATGACCTTGGCGGTGACGCCCATGCGTTTGAGCCGGGCTTGCAGCGCGACCGGGAAGCTGTCGTTTGCGGGCAGGCCGTAGCCCGCTGTCAGACTGTCGCCAAAGGCAAGAATGACCGGAACACGCGCCGCGGCCGGGCCGGCGATCGCGAGCGACAGCCCAAGACCAAAGAGCAGCGCTGCGAGGCGGCGGCCCAGTGCATTGCGCAGGTATGCGCCGGTCCCGTATGCTGCGGACCCGCGCGGTTGTCTTGCGGCCGGCAGCTTCGCCTTTCTTCGCTCGGACGGATGATGACCTCGGCTCATTCCGGCGGTCCGCTCGCGCTGCTGGAAGACGTTCACCTGACTTTGGGCGCCGCCGCCGGACCCGTCAACATTCTGCGCGGGGTGTCGCTGGCGATCACCGCAGGCGAGACGGTAAGCCTTGTCGGCCCGTCGGGGTCGGGCAAATCGACGCTGATGATGGTGCTGGGTGGGCTGGAGCGGCCGAGCCGCGGCCGGGTGTGGATCGACGGGCGGGAACTCGGCCCGCTCGACGAGAACGCGCGCGCGCGCCTGCGCCGTGCCGCAATCGGCATCGTCTTTCAGGGGTTCCATCTGATCCCGACGATGACGGCGCTGGAAAACGTCGCGATCCCGCTTGAACTCATGGGTCGGCGCGACGCCTTCACGGCTGCCGCCGCGGCGCTCGAAGCGGTCGAGTTGGCGCAGCGTCTGTCGCACTACCCGGCGCAATTGTCGGGCGGCGAGCAGCAGCGCGTCGCCATCGCTCGCGCCTTTATCGCCGGCCCAAAGCTGCTCCTGGCCGATGAGCCGACTGGAAATCTCGACGGCGCGACCGGGCATCGCGTCATCGATTGCCTGTTTGCCGAGCGCGCGCGGCATGGCACGGCGCTGCTCCTGATCACCCACGACGCCGCTTTGGCGGAACGCTGCGAGCGGCAGATCCGCCTTGCCGACGGGCGGATTGTCGAGGATCGCCGGCGTGCGCCGCGGCCGGCCGGCGCGCTGAGCCGCTGATGCTGTCCTGCGCCTTTCGTCTGGCGCGCCGCGAGTTGCGCGGCGGCCTTCGCGGTCTGCGGGTCTTTCTCGCCTGCCTGGTGCTGGGCGTCGCCGTGATCGCCGGGATCGGCTCGCTGGCCGCGTCCGTCGCCGCCGGGGTCAGCGCCGGCGCGCGCGCCCTTCTCGGCGGCGATGTCGAGGCGCGGCTGCTCTATCGCCCGGCCGATGCCGCCGAGCGCAGCTTTCTTGCGAACAGCGGCCGCCTGTCCACGGTGGCGACGATGCAGGCGATGGCGCGCAGCCGGGACGGCCGAGCGCAGAGCCTCGTCTCGCTCGAAGCGGTCGATCCGGCCTATCCGCTCTATGGCCGCGTGGTCCTGGAGCCGCGACAGAGCCTCGGCGCAGCGCTGGCGCGGCGCGACGGCCGCTTTGGCGCGGCGGTCGATCCGGCCGTCCTC
>JBOHMF010000168.1:0-8705 GCA_050730055.1 Allostellaceae bacterium | reverse complement strand
GGGCCGGCTGGACCCGTTCGATAAGCGCTGCGAGCCACAGAAACAGGTCGAAATCGCGGGCAAAGGCTTTGGCGATGCCCGGACGCAACACCTTGACCGCGACCGCGTCCCCTTCGGGGGTGCGGGCAAAGTGCACCTGGGCGATCGAGGCGGCAGCGACGGCCTCGTCGGCGAACTCGGCAAACAGGCTGGCGACAGGGCGGCCGAACTCGGCCTCGATCAGGGCCCGCGCCTCTTTGCCGGGAAAGGGCGGCAGGCGGTCCTGCAGGCTCGCCAGATCGGCGGTGATCTCCTCGCCCAAGAGATCGGCGCGGGTCGAGAGCAGCTGGCCGAGCTTGATAAAGCTCGGCCCCAGCGCGTCAAACGCGGCGGCGAGCCGCTCGCCGGGGCGCGGCGCGCCCGCGCCGCGGCGCCGGACAAAAAAGTGCACAACCCGCACAAACGGGGCCAGGGCCGGGACCCGGTCGAGCGGAAAGAGCGCGTCGTGGCGCGCCAGGATCACGGCGATGCGGATGAGACGCAGAAGGTTGCGCCCGGCCCGCAGCGGCCCCCTCAAGGGTCCAAACGCGTCAGAGGCGCCAGGCCGAATGGAGCGCAGTGACGCCCCCCAGGAGATTGCGAAACCGGACCCGCTCGAGCCCGGCCGCGGTGATCATCGCAGAAAGTTCACCCTGCCGTGGAAAGCGCCGGATGCTCTCGACGAGATAGCGATAGGCCGCGCCCTCGCCGGTGATGATCCGGCCCATCAGCGGCAGCACCGCAAAGCTGTAGAGATCATAGAGCGGCTGAAAGGGCGGGAGGACCGCCGGGGTGAATTCGAGGGCGAGAAACCGGCCGCCGGGTCGAAGCACGCGCCGCGCCTCCGCGAGGGCGGCAGGAATGTGGGTCAGATTGCGCAGACCAAAGGCGATCGTGTAGAGGTCAAAGCTGCGATCGGCAAAGGGCAGCCGCTCGCCATCGGCAACCACCCAGTCGAGACCGGCGAGAATGCCGCGGTCGAGCGCGCGGGCGCGCCCCTCTTCCAGCATCGCCGCGCTGACATCACAGACAACGGCGCCGCCGCCGCTCTCTTCCGGCTTCAGCGCGGAGAGCGCGCGCAGCGCGATGTCGCCGGTGCCGCCGGCGACATCGATGAGGCGCTGGCCCGACCGCGGCTTGAGGGACGCCACCATCTCGGCCTTCCACAGCCGGTGGAGACCGCCGCTCATCAGGTCGTTCATCAGGTCGTAGCGGAACGCCACGTCGTCAAACAGCGCGCGCACCATCGGCGCTTTTTCCGCCTCGGGAACGCGGCGGAAACCGAAATCCGTCTCGCCGCTTGTCTCTTTATCCGTCATCGGGCAGGAAGATACCCCACAGAGGGCCGCACGCGCCACGCCGCGGCCCGCCATCGCGTGGTGAGCAAACGGGGTTCTGTCGGAACGATGCCCGAATTGCCCGAGGTCGAGACGATCCGGCGCGGTCTGGCGCGGGTGATGAGCGGCCGGCAGATCCTCTCCGCCGATCTGCGCCGCGCCGATCTGCGCCGGCCGTTCCCGCCGGGTCTCGCCGATCTGCTCAAAGGCGCAGCGGTCGGCGCTCTCGCCCGGCGTGGCAAATACATCCTGATCGAAGTCGGCGCCGAGGGCGTGCTGATCCTCCATCTCGGCATGTCGGGCCGCATCACCGCCGGCACGGCGGGAGAGGCCGCCCGCCATGATCATGTCGTGCTGACGCTCGACGACGGCACGGTGATCCGCTTTAACGATCCGCGCCGCTTTGGCCTCATCGATTATACGACCCGTGCCGCGGCGGCGCACCATCCGCTCCTGGCCGAACTGGGGCCGGAGCCGCTCGACGCGGGTTTTGACGGTCGCACTCTCGCCGCCGCTCTCGCCGGCAAGCTGACCCCGCTCAAGGCAGCGCTGCTCGATCAGCGGGTGGTCGCCGGTCTCGGCAACATCTATGTCTGCGAGGCGCTCTACCGGGCGCGGCTGTCGCCGCGGCGGCTCGCCGGCACGGTCGGCCGCGGCCGCGCCGACCGCCTTGTCCTGGCAATCCGCGCGGTGCTGGAAGAGGCGATCGAAGCCGGCGGCTCGTCGCTGCGCGATTATGTCCAGGCCGATGGCGAACTCGGCTATTTCCAGCACCGCTGGGCGGTCTATGGCCGCGAGGGGATGCCGTGCCCCGGCTGCGATTGCGCCCCGGGCGTCACGCGCATCGTCCAGTCCGGCCGCTCGACCTTTTTCTGCGCCCGGCGGCAGCGCTAGAGGAGCGATCCGATGAGCGAGCAAACGAGTTATCAGAACATCCTCGTCGAGCGGCGCGGCGCCGTCGGTCTCGTCACGCTCAACCGGCTGCAGGCGCTCAACGCCTTGAACGCGGCGCTGATCGCCGATCTCGGCGCCGTCCTCGACGAGTTCGAAGCGGACGAGGGGATCGGCGCGATCGTCCTCACCGGCAATGAGCGGACCTTTGCCGCCGGCGCCGATGTCAAGGAGATGGCGGACAAGACCTACATCTCGGCCTATCGCGAGGACTTCATCACCCGCGGCTGGGAGCGCGTCGCGCAATGCCGGAAACCGATCATCGCCGCGGTCGCCGGCTTTGCTTTGGGCGGCGGTTGCGAGATCGCGATGATGTGCGACATCATCATCGCCGCCGATACGGCGCGCTTTGGCCAGCCCGAGATCACCCTCGGCACGATGCCCGGCGCCGGCGGGACGCAGCGCCTGCCGCGCTTTATCGGCAAGGCCAAGGCGATGGATCTGTGCCTCACCGGGCGCATGATGGACGCCGCCGAGGCCGAGCGGCTGGGGCTTGTCAGCCGCGTCGTGCCGGCGGCCGACCTCCTCGCCGAGGCGGTCAAGGTGGCCGAACGGATCTGCGAGATGTCAACGCCGGTGGCGATGATGGTCAAGGAGTCGGTCAACCGCGCCTTTGAAACAACGCTCGCCGAGGGGGTGCGCTTTGAGCGCCGGCTGTTTCACGCCACCTTTGCGATCGAGGACCGCAAGGAAGGCATGGCCGCCTTTATCGAAAAGCGCAAACCCGTGTTCAAGAACCGCTGAGCGCATGGGCCGGGTTGACGCGATGGCGGGCGCGCCGATATAAGCGCCGGCTCAGCATCGGGATCAGGCGTTCATGGCCCATCACAAATCGGCGGAAAAGCGCCTCCGCCAGACCGAAAAGCGCACCGCCCTCAACCGCGCCCGCAAGAGCCGGGTGCGCACCTTTGTCAAAAAGGTCGAGGCGGCGATCGAAAGCGGCGACAAGGATGCGGCGCAGTCGGCCTTTCGCGTGGCGCAGCCGGAACTCCACCGCGCCGGCGGCAAGGGCGTCCTGCACAAGAACACGGTGGCGCGCAAGCTCTCCCGTCTCGCCACGCGCATCAACGCGCTTTAGAACCGTAGGGCGTCGCGCCGGCGGCACGGGTGCGCTAATATCCCTCCTCTCACCGAGGGAGGCGGACATGGCGCGCGAATACAGGTTGATGTCGAGCGACGGGCATCTCGAAGTTCCGCCCGAGCGGTGGGCGGGACGGGTGCCGGCGCAATACCGCGACCGCGTGCCGCGCACCATCCATCTGCCCGATGGCGGCGACGCCCTGATGATCGAGGGCCAGCCGCTTCTCGAAGCCAATTTTCTCGATCTGCGCGCCGGCCGCGCCGAAGGGACTTGGCAGCCCTTTGGTCTCAGGGTTGCCGACGCCGCCGGCACCGGCTCGCCCGAGCAGCGCGTGCAGGAGCAGGACCGCGACGGTCTCGATGCCGAGGTGCTGTTCCCGGCACAGGTCGCGGGTCCCGTATTCTGGCGCAACATCGCGCATGACGAAGCGTACAAGGCGGTGATCCGCGCCTACAACGACTGGCTCGCCGAGGACTATTGCGCGGTCGCGCCCGATCGCCTCATCGGCATGGGCGTCCTCCCGATCACCAATGTCGCGGACGCGATCGCCGAGATGGAGCATTGCGCCAAACTTGGCCTCAAAGGCGTCCTGCTCGGTGCTCTCCCCAATGCCAAGGCCTATCCGACACCGGAGGATGATCGCTTCTGGGCCGCCGCGATCGCTATGGGCATGCCGGTCACCGTGCACGTCCAGTTCAACCGCACCGGGGCGCGCGCCAACCAGCCGACCCTGCGCTACCCAAAAGAGACCCCGGAAGTCATGCAGCGGTTGCGCCGGCCGTTTCTCGAATGGATCTGCAATTTCGGTCTGGCGCCTGCGGTCAGCGTGGCGCAGCTTGTCCTTTCCGGCACCTTTGAGCGCTTTCCGGATCTGAAAATCTTCTTTGCCGAGACGCGGCTCGGCTGGGTCCCGTTCTGGCTGGAGCACGCCGATCTCTGGTACAAGCGTCATCTCGGCTGGGCCGAGGAGCAGCTTGGTTTCAAGCCGCTGAAGGCGCTGCCCAGCGAATACGTCCGCCAGCACGTCTATTTCAGCGTGCAATACGAGCGCGTTGCGGTCGAGGAGCGCCGGCACGTCGGCGTCGATCGCATCATGTTCGCCACCGACTTTCCGCACATCGAGTGCGAGTGGCCAAACACAAAGCCGCTCGTCGATGAGATCTACGCCGACATCCCCGAACCCGACAGGCGCCGCATCTGGGCGGAGAACGCCGTCGAGTTCTTCAAGCTGGCGTAGCGTTCACCCGATCTCCGCCCGCCGGCGGGCGATCGCTTCGAGGGGGCGTTCGGGGTCGCCGGCAAAGCGCAGCACGAGATGGCTCGCGCCGGCCGCAGCCCATCCGGAGAGCCATTGGACGGCGCCCGCGGCGGTTCCGGCGAAATTGGCCTGGCTGCCGCGCATCACCGCGGCGGGGCGGCCGTAATAGGTCTCAAAAAAGGCGTTGAGCCGGTCGCTGGCGCGCCCTGCATCCTCGTCGATCGCGAGCGTCAGATAGGCGGCGCCGGTAAGCGCGGCGGGGTCACGCCCGGCGTCGCGCGCGGCGCGCAAAACCTCCTGCCAGCGCTCATGCCAGGAGGCGGGATCGGGGTTGTTCGGAAACCAGCCGTCAAAATGCCGTCCGACCCGTTCGAGCGCCGCGGGCACTGCGCCCGCGGCCCAGAGCGGCGGACCGCCCGGCCGCGCCGGAACCGGCGCGAGGACGCCTTTCTCGACCGGCCAGCGCCCGTTCCAATCGACCGGCTGTCCGGTCCACAGCGCCCGCATCAGGCGCAGCCCCTCCATCATTCGCCCGAGCCGCTTGTCAAACGGCACGCCGCAGGCGGCGAACTCGGCGCGGATGTTGGGCAGATCGCTGGCGATGCCGACGCCGAGAATGAGCCGCCCCGCGCTGATCTGGTCGATCGTCGCGGCCTGGTGGGCGAGAAGGACGGGGTTGCGCAGGGCCGGCAGCAGGACTGCGGTGCCGATCTCGACCCTCTGCGTGCGCGCGGCGACGGCGGCGAGCAAGGTCAGCGGATCGTGGCGCGGCCGGGCCAGCACCGAATCCCCGATCCAGATCGAGTCATAGCCCAACCCCTCGGCCCGCTCGGCGAGCGCGAGGAGCGGCGCGGCCTCGGGCCGGCCCTGCATGACCCGCTCGCGGGTCGGCAACAGGTAGCCGATGCGCACAGCCATGATGAGCCTCCTTGTCTCGGGTACGCCGCTTCGCACAAAGTGGCTTCATTCTATCCTGATCCCTGCGGTCGGGAAGGAGGGAGCCGCGTGATGAGAACTGGGGCCGAATACCGGGAGGCGCTGCGCGACGGGCGCAAGCTGTGGGTGCTGGGCGAGGGGCCTGTCGAGGACGTGACGACGCATCCCGCGACCCGTGCGATGGTCGCGGAATATGTCGCCTGGTACGACCGGCATTTTGACCCGGATTGGCGCGAGCGGCTCTTTGCTCCGCCCGATGCGGAGGGTCTGCGGCAAGCCTGGGCCTATGTGCTGCCAAAAGCGTCCGAAGATCTCGTCGGCATGGGGCGATCCTTTGCGGCGACGACGTTTCTCTCCGCCGGCAACATCACCCACACCCCGGCCTACGGCAATCTGATCGCCCTCGGCGTGTTGAGCGCGGTCGAGGAGTACCGCGCTCCGGCGAGCCAGATCGCCGCGGCCGCCGCCTATCGCCGCCATATCGCCGAGAGCGGCCGGTTTCTGACCTTTTGCGGCGGCGGCGCGACGATCGGCGCGCGCCTGCGTCCCGATCCCAAGGAACGCGCCGCCTTGAAGCGCGTGCGCGAGACCGATGCCGGCGTCATCCTGTCGGGCAAGGTCGGGATGCACACCAGCCCGGCCTATGCCGAGGATGTCTATATCGGCTCGCTCAACGGGGTCGAGATCGACGGGCATCGCGCCAGCTTTCTCGTCGCGGTCGGCGCCCCCGGCGTCACCACGGTCTGCCGCAAGATCGCGACGCGGCCGGCAAACCCGTTTGCCGCACCGCTCTCCCACCGCTATGACGAGCTTGACGGCCAGATGTGGCTCGACAACGTATTTGTCCCGTGGGAGCGGGTCTTTTTTGCCGAGCCGACGCCCGAGCCGATCGCCCGCTGGCTGATCTGGCATCACCTTTACGGCTGGCTTGCCAAGGCCGAGTTCACGCTGGGCCTTGGGTTCGCCTGCGCCGACGCCCTCGGTCTCAAGACCCACGAGCCGACGACCGAGTATCTGACCGATCTGATGGTCGCGGCCGAGACCGCGCGCAGCGCCCTGATCGCTGCCGAGCGCGATCCGTTCTTCACCGTCGGCGGCCATTGCGCCCCCAACCATGTGCATCTGACGCCGGGCGGCATCGCCCTGATGACGGCACGCCAGCGCATGGGCGAACTTTTGCGCCTCATCCCCGGCTCGTCGTTTGTCGTGGCGCCGACCGACCGCGATCTGGCCGCGCCCGAAATGGCGGCCGGGCTTGAAGACTCGTTTGGTGGTGGCGGCTACACCGCATTGCAGCGCGCCGCTCTGCTGCAACTCGCCGCTGATCACGCCGCCTCCGCCCTCGACGGTCGGGAGTCCTCGTTCGAGCTGCATGCCAGCGGCGGCGTCCCGTCCTGGCGCGGGCGGTTGCGCCGCAGCTTCACCCGCTATAACGAACTGGCCAACGCGGTGCTGCGGCAGCTCGATCTGGACATGCCCGAGATCGACATCGCCACGATCGCCGCCGCCCCGGTGCCGGTGCGCCGGATCAACGCCCCGCCCGGGCCGCCCGGGCCGCGCGACAAGGAGGGAGACTAGCGCAGACCGAGCGGCGGCATCGTCAGCACGCCGGGAGCGGCGAGCCGCAGGGCAAGATGCCGCAACAGCGGCGGCAATGCCGGCAGGGCGCGCGCGAACACCGTTGCGCGGTCCGCCGCGGCGGCGCCGTTATCCGCGCCGCGCAGCCGGGCCAGGAGGGTCGCGATGAGGCTCTGCCGCTTTGGATAGACCGCGAGCGTGACCGGCGCCGAGGACGCGAGGCCGGCGGCCTGTTTGGCCAGGCGCAGCGCCGTCCGGTATCCGCCGAGGGCATCGACAAGACCGCGCGCCTTGGCCTCTTCGCCGGTCCACACCCGCCCCTTGGCGACCCTCTCGACCTGATCGGGCGTCATGTGGCGGCCCTGCGCCACCCGCTCCTTGAACCCGCGATAAATCAGAGCGAGCATGGTTTCGAGACGGCTTTTACCCGCGCCCGAAAACGCCGCGGTGGCGCTGAACATCCCCGCATTGCTGCCGAGCGATACCGAATCGGTGGTGATGCCGAGCTTTTTGTAGAGACCGGAGAGCACCAGCTTGCCGGCAAAGACCCCGATCGAGGCGGTGAGGGTCGCCGGCTCGGCGACGATCTTGTTCGCCGGCGCGGCGACGTAATAGCCGCCCGAGCCGGCGAGATCGCCCATCGAGACCACGACCGGCTTGCCGTGCCGGCGGGCAAAGACGACATCGCGCCAGATCGATTCCGAGGCGACGACCGAGCCGCCCGGGCTGTCGATGCGAAAGAGGATCGCCCGCACCTTGGGGTCCGCCACCGCGGCGCGGAAGGCGCGGCCAAGCGCGCGCGCCGACATGACGTTTTCGCCAAAGAGCGACAGGTCCGAATTGCCCTCTTCCTGGATCAGCCCGGTGCCATAGATCAGCGCGATCGTCGGTCCCGTCCGGTGGGGGCGGCCGACGCGATCAAGATAGCTGGCGAGTGACAGGCGCTCGGCGCCGGGTCCGGCGCGCTTGAGCGCATCGGCCAGCGCCTCGTCGCGATAGCCGAGATGATCCACCAGCTTGGCTTGCAGCGCCTCGGTGGCGAAATAGGGGCCGTTGTCAATATCCTGGCGCACCTGCGCCGGCGCCAGATGACGCCCCTCGGCGATGCCGGCGATGATCTGGCCGCCGAGCGCGTCGATGATATCCGTGACCTCCTCGCGGTGCGGCGGCGTCATCTGGCTCTCGGTCAGGCTATTGATCGCCGTCTTGAACTCTTCGCGCTTGGAAAAATCGGGCGTGACGCCAAGGAGGGCGAGCGTCCCCTTAAAAAATGGGACCTCGGACTCGAGCCCCGTCAGACCGACCATCCCCATCGGCTGCAGCCAGATCGCATTGAAGGCGGCGGCGAGATAATAGGGTCGGGTGCCGGGACCCAACTCGCCAAAGCTGTCGGCATAGGCGATCGCGAATTTTCCGTGGGCGCGGAACCGGGCGATCGCATCGCGCACCTGCTGGATCGTCGCGAGGCCGAGCGCGCCGCCGCCGATCCTGGCAACGATCCCCTTGACGCGCGGGTCGCGGCCAGCCGCCGCAAGCCCGTCGAGAA
>JBOHMF010000167.1:0-8732 GCA_050730055.1 Allostellaceae bacterium | reverse complement strand
GTCCGTTCTTTGGGAAAAGAGGATGAGGTGCTGCCATCGGTGAAGCACAAGCTGACGTTTTCGCTCGAAATGATAATGCGAACCATTCGCATTAGCAATACGCTGCACGCGCCTGCCGAACACGGGGCGGATCGGCGCGGTCAAATGCCGGATCACGGTCGGATTTGATCTGTGGGCACCCGCGTCTTGCAGTGCGCCCCGATTAGGGCAACAAAGACGCGGGTGCTCGGGCCAACCGGGCACGGGCGATCCGCAGCGGCGACACGGGAACAGCCATGATCAGCAAGGACGAACTGAAGCGCGCGGTGTGCGAGGCGATCGATCGCCGCGGCAATGAGATCATCGCATTGGGCGAGACGATCCTTCACCATCCGGAGACCGGCTTTAACGAGGGCAAAACCGCCGCGCTTGTCGCCGATACGATGCGCGCGCTCGGGCTTGAGCCGCAGACCGGCCTCGCTCTCACCGGGGTCAAGGGGCGCCTGCGCGGCAGGCAACCGGGTCCGCGCCTCGCCGTCCTCGGCGAATTGGACAGCCTGCGGACCTCCGATCACCCGCTCGCCGATCCGCACACCGGCGCCGCGCACAGCTGCGGCCACAATGCCCAGGTTGCCGGCATGCTCGGGGTCGCGATGGGTCTCTCGGCGATTGGCGCCGCCGAGCACCTCGCCGGCGAACTGGTTCTCTTCGCCGTCCCGGCCGAGGAATTCATCGATGTCGAGGAGCGCCTCCAGCGCAAGGCGCGCGGCGAGATCGAGTTTCTCCTGGGCAAGCCCGAGCTCGTCGCCAAGGGCGATTTTGACGACATCGACATGGCGATGATGATCCATGTCGGCTCGCACGACCAGATGACCAGGCGCTCCTTTATCGCCGACAGCTCGAACGGGGCGCTGGTCAAGCAGATCCGCTTTTTCGGCCGGGCCAGCCACGCCGGCGGCGCGCCGCAACTCGGCATCAACGCGCTCTCCGCGGCGATGCTCGCGTTGAACGCGATCCACGCGCAGCGCGAGAGCTTCTGGGAGCGCGACACGATCCGCATTCACCCGATCATCACCAAGGGCGGCGACGCGGTCAGCGTCATCCCGGCCGAGGTGCATATGGAGACCTTTGTGCGCGGCGGCTCGCGCGAGGCGATCCTCGACGCCAACATGAAGGTCGATCGCTGTCTCAAGGCCGGCGCGATGGCGATGGGCGCCGAGGTCGAGATCAACACGATCCCCGGCTATCTGCCCCAGCGCAACAACCGCGCGATGGGCGAACTGTTTGGCGGCAATGTCGCGGCGATGTTCGGCTCGGGTTCCTTTGACATCGGCGGCCATCGCACCGGATCGACCGACATGGGCGACATCGCGCACCTGAAGCCGGTTATCCACCCTTATGTCGCCTCCGCGCGCGGCAAGACGCACGGCGCCGACTTTCGCATCAACGAGCCGGAGCACGCCTATCTGACCCCGGCCAAGCTCTTAGCGATGACCGCGATCGACCTGCTCTATGGCGACGCCGCGCCGGCCCGGCAGATCCTCGCCGACTTCACGCCGGCGATGAGCAAGGACGAATACCTCGCCTTTGCCCGCGGCCTGTTCCGCACCGAGCGCTGGAAGGCGGAGGCGTCAAGCTAGTCTCAGTCGATCCCGGCGCCGCGGGCGATCCCCGGTCAACCCACCGCTGCAACCCCGGCGACGGGAACGCCGGAAGCGCCCGGTCTGCGCGCTCGGAGCAGATGCCGCGCTTCTTCCGGCCGATTGGCGTCGAGACAGGCTTTCAACAAGGTGAACTCGATCAGATCGTGCTGCGCGCGGCTGCCGCCGATGCGTTCGTTGTTCCCGGCGAGCGGCGCAAGCGCCGCGATCGCGCCGGAAAAATCCCGGCGCTCGAATGCCGCAAAGCCGCGCGCCAGCGCGGGCAGGTAGGAGCCGGACGGATAGCGTCCCTCGCGCGCCAACTCCGCCATCTGGCGGGACCGGGTCTCGAGCCCGGCTTCGTCGCGCATGACCGCCTGAACCAGGATGACGTGCAGATCCGCAAGCCCGTTGCCCGATCGCGGCAGGGCGCTGTTCGCATAGTCGTACAAGGCGCGCCAGGCGGCCGCGTCGCGCGGCTGCCCGGCCAATTCGGAACGCCACAAAAACGCCGCCCCATCGGAGATTTTCTGTTGCGGCCCGCCGCTGTGCCGGTCGAGCGCGATGGCGTCCCGATACCGCCGCAACGCTTCCGCCCAATTGCCGGCCAGGATTTCGCAAAGCGAGAGATGCCAGCTCACATGGCCGTGGAAAAAGCCTTCGCGCGGGTAGGTGGCGAGCCACGATGAGAGGTAGGTTCGGGCCGTGTCGAGATCGCCGCTCTCGTAACACACGTGAGCAAAACCATGGGCGCCGTGCGCGTTGTTCGGGTTCGCCGCCACCGAGCGCTCGATCTTTGGCCGGGCCGCCGCAAGCTGCCCATCCTCGGACAGCGCCATGGCATGATAGGCCAGAAACCAGAAATCGTCGCCATAGTGCGGGGCCAGGCTGTCCATCAGCGCCGCGATCTGCCGTTTCTGGCCGATGCGGCCGGAGCCGCCGATCAGACCGTTGGGGTTCGCGGCGCTGGAGACGACCAGCGCGTCGCGCGGCCACGACGCCAGATGGGCATACAAGGCGGCGATCGCGGTGTCGGTGCGGCCCGCAAACACAAGGTCAAAAAATCCGATGTGGCTGACCTCGCGCTCGGACAGACCGGCAGCGCTCGCCTTGGCTGACCCCAGGGCGGCCCGCGCCGCGGCGGCGTCGCCTTGTCTCATCAGGAGCTGGGCCTTGCCGGCGTGGGCCAGGGCGAAACCGGGGTCGGCGGCGATGGCGCGGTCATAGGCCTCGGCCGCGCCGGGATAGAATGTCAGCGCCAGATCGGAGGCTTCAACATAGGCGTCCCGCGCCGCGGCGGATGGGGTGGATAAAGCAAGGCCGTAGCGATCCGTCCGCATGAGAAACCTCACTCGATATCCTGATCTTTGCCGGATCGGCATTCGCAAGAGCGGGGTCAGGGCGGCCCGTAATAGGGGCGCGGCGGCCCGTAATATCTCCGCCGGTAATAGCGCCGCGGGCCATAGGGCCGCCAGGAATAGCCGTAATAGGGCGGCCCGGCGAGCGCGCGGAACGGCGCGGTGGCGATCGTTGCGGCGCCGACGACGACGGCGCCCGCCACGCAGAACGGCAAGGCCAGCAGAAACGGCGGGCAGGGACGGTAGTATTGCGCCCGCGCGGCGGCCGGCGGCAGAGCGGCGAGCGCGGCGGCCAGGGCCGTCGCAACCACCATGGGACGCATCCTCATCGCAATCTCCAGGCAGGGGCCGGCCACGATAGCCGGCAAGGGGATGAATGCCAATGATTTGGCCGCGATTGTGGCGACCTCATGGGCTATAATCGGCCCGGCGGTCAGCACTTTCGCGAGAGCCGGTGAACGTCACCTTTCTCCTGCAAACCTATGCGCATCGCATCAGGGAACTTCGCCGGGCAAACCCGGAGGTGCCGGAAACGACGCTTGCCCCGGAATTCCAGCGATTGCTTGAGGGACTGATCCTTCTCCTCACCGTTCCGCAAGGGCTGGTCGTTGCGCCCGAGTATCGCAGCCCCGGTGTCGGTCGGCCGGATATCGCCCTCATCAGGAGAGGCGCGCCGCCGCGCGCCTTTGTCGAACTCAAGACGCCGGCAAAGCCGGCCGATCCGGCACACTGGCGCGATCCTCACGACAAGCGGCAGTTCGAACGGTTCAAGGAATTGCCCTCCTGGGCGGTTTGCAATTTCGCCGAGTTCCGTCTGTTCGAGCGCGGCGACGAGTGCGGCAGCGCTGTCGTGGTCCCGGATCACGCGCTGCGCCCCGACCGCGACGATTCGCGCGCCAACAAAGCGATTGCCGGGCACGATCCCGCGCCCTTTCTGCGTCTGGTCGAACGGCTCTGTGCGGCAGCGGGGAATGAGCCGAATGCGCGCGACGCGCCGCATCTCGCGATGCTGATGGCGCATTCCGCCCGCCTTGTCCGCGGCATCGTAAGGGACCGGCTGGCCGAGCTTCACGCCGCGGGCAATCCGCGCCATGCGCTGTTGCAGGTGCGGCAGGAATTCCGCGACGTGCTCTATGGCCACGAGGCGGCCGGTTATAGCGCCGCCGATTTCAACGAACTGTTTTCCGCCGCCTTTGCGCAGACGCTCGCCTTTGGGCTGCTCCTGGTGCGCGAGGGGGCCGGAACGCCGGCGGGGCCGGATGCCTGGCGGCTGATGCCGGCGGAACATCCGCTGATGCAGACGGCGCTGCGCGTGTTGAGCCAGCCCGAGGTCGTGCAGGATGTCGGCATCGGCTTCGAGGTCCTGTGCGACACGGTCAACAGCTTTGCCCCGGAAATCCTCGCGCCGCGCCCGGACGGGCACGATCCGATCCTCTATTTCTACGAGGATTTTCTCGAAACCTTTGATCCCGACGCACGCAAGCGGTTTGGTGTTTTCTACACACCGATCGAAGTCGTGCGCTTCATGGCCGGCGCCCTCGATCGCGCGCTGCGCACGGATCTGGGCACCGAGGGTCTGCGCGATCCGCGCGTGACGATCCTCGATCCCGCGGCCGGAACCGGCACCTTTCTGCTCGGCATCGCCGAGCGCGTCCGGGATCAGGCGGAGGCCAAGGCGGGCGCAGGGATGGCGGCGCTGGCTTTGCGGGATCTGGCAGGCCGGATGTTCGGCTTTGAGCTATTGGTCGGCCCTTACGCGGTCGCGCATTACCGGCTGCACCACGCGCTGCGCCGGGCCGGCGCACCAGCGGGGGAACCGCCGAACCTGCCGCGGCTCGGCGTCTATCTCGCCGACACCTTGGCCGAACCCGGCGCCGCCGCGCCGGCCGGAGCGCTCGGCTTTGTCGCGGAAGGGATCGCCGAGGAGCGGCGCGAGGCGAACCGGATCAAGACCCTGCAACCGATCCTCGCGATCATCGGCAACCCGCCCTATCGCCGCCTGGAGGAAAGCGAGAACCGCACCCTTGTCGGCGACTGGCTGGACCGTCTCTGGGACGATCTGAAGGCGCCGGTGCGCGCGGCCGGTCAGGGAAACCAGCTCAACACTTTTCCCGAACTCTCCGTCGCCTTCTGGCGCTGGGCGATGTGGAAGCTGTTCGAGGCCGAGAATGCCCCCGGGCGCGGCATCGTCGCCTTGATTACCAACCGCAAGTTCCTGACCGGCTGGCCCTATGCCGGGTTGCGCCGGATGCTGCGCGAGCGCTTTGACCGGATCGTGGTCATCGATCTGCGCGGCGATGCAAGGCGCGGCGAGCGGGCCGGTGTGGAGGGGGATCAGGGCGTTTTCAATATCCGGGTCGGCACCGCGATCACCCTCGCCATCGCCGATGGCAGCAAGGCGAAGGGTGAACCCGCCGCGGTTTTCTATCACGACTGCTGGGCTGAGGGCTTGTTCTCACGGCAGGCAAAGCTCGACTGGCTGAGGAATGGCGCCGATGCCGGACGGCTGGCGAACCCGGCGGTCGTCGCGCGCGGCATATTGGACGATATGCGGCCAAGGCCGTTTCAGAATGGGGAGTGGTTGAACCTGCGGGAGGCATTCAACTTCTCGAAATCGGGCATGAAGAGCGGAAACGATGAGGTATTCGTCAATTCGGTCCGTTCTCGATTGCAGAGCCAAGTCACGCCTCGTCTCAGCGCACGAGCTGGTCCACGGTATGATCACTCGTTTGAGAGGCTTTACTGCTATAGGCCATTGGATAGACGATGGTTTTTCAATGACTTGAGATTGCTCAATCGTCCCGGACCCGAAATGCAGCGAGTTTGGGGCTCGGACAATGTAGGTCTCTATGCCATGCCCTTTGGCACCGGCGCCGGGCCGGCGGTCTGGTGCCACGGGCTGCTGCCTGATTATCATGCCTTCAGTGGTCGCGGCGGCTACGCCTTCCCGCTTTACGATCGGCGGCCGCGCGTCAATGGCCCCAACCTGCCGGCGGCGCTGGTCGCAAGCCTCGCCGCCGCCTATGGCGCGCCGATCGCCGCCGAGGACGCCTTTGACGCGATCCTGTGCCTGTTATCGGCCTCCTCCTATGCGCACCGCTTTGCCGAGGATCTCGAAGATACCTTTCCGCATATTCCGTTCCCGGCCCAGCCCGCGATTTTCTTCGAAACCGTCCGCATCGGCCGCGCGATCCGGGCGGTCGAGACCTTTGCGCGCGATCCGGGCGACGCCTATCTGCGGCCCGACCTGGCGCGCCTTGCCACGACGCCGCGCGGCGCCGTCGCGGCCACCGATTATCACGACGGCGGGATCGCGCTGGGCGCCGACGGAAGCGGCCGGATCTCCGGGATTCCCGAGGCGGTATGGAGCTTTGCGGTCAGCGGCTATCGCCTCTTGCCGCGCTGGCTCGCCGGACGGGTCGGGCTGCCGGCCGACCTCGCTCTCGTCCGCGAACTGCGCGACCTCTGCGGCCGCATCGCCGAATTGATTGATCTCTTTGCCAAGGCCGATATCGTTCTCAAGGCGGCCTTGCGCGAGACGCTGACCCGCGCGGCGCTGGGTCTCGATGGCGGAGGACAAGGCGAGGATGGCGGATCAGGGTGATCTGTTTGGGCACGGTCCGGCGCAGGGCAGCCTGTTTGGCGCCGGCGAGGATCGCCTGCACGCGCCGCAACAGCGCTTTCTGCCCGATCCGGACGTCATCCGCCGCCGCCTCAAGGCGCTGCTCGAACAGGCGCGAGCGGCCGAGACGATGCCGTGGTCGGAGCGCGACGCGCGGATGTGGCAGACCGTGTTTCCCAACATGGCCAAGTGGCTGCCGGAAGACGAGGCCGGGCAGTTGCGCCTCGACTTCGCCCGCGAGATGGAGCGGCTCAAGACCGCCTGATCCACCCCCTCGCGTTCTCAATACCTGGCGTTGCCGGGCGTCCTCGGAAACGGGATCGCGTCGCGCACATTGGCAAGACCGGTGACATAGGCGAGCGTGCGCTCAAAGCCGAGGCCAAAGCCGGCGTGCGGCACGGTGCCGTAGCGCCGCAGATCGCGATACCAGGCATAGCTGTCCCGGTCGATGCCGCGCTCCGTCATGCGCGCGTCGAGCACGGCGAGCCGCTCCTCGCGCTGGCTGCCGCCGATGATCTCGCCGATCCCGGGCGCCAAGACGTCCATCGCCGCGACGGTCTGCCCATCATCGTTGAGGCGCATATAGAACGCCTTGATATCCTTTGGGTAGTTGATCACGACGACCGGCTTTTTCGCGTGGCTCTCGGTCAGAAAACGCTCGTGCTCCGATTGCAGGTCGATGCCCCAGCGCACCGGAAACTCGAATTTCTGCCCCTTCGCCCGTTCGAGCACGGAGATCGCCTCGCCGTAATCCATGCGCACAAACTCGGACCCGACGATGCCCTGCAATTTCGCCACAAGCCCCTTCTCGATCCGCTCATCAAAAAAGGCGAGATCCTCTCCCCGCTCGTTCAGCAAGGTTGCCAGGGTGGATTTCAGCAGCCGCTCGGCGAGGCTCGCATTGTCGGCGAGATCGGCAAAGGCGATCTCCGGCTCGATCATCCAGAACTCGGCGAGATGGCGGCTGGTGTTCGAGTTCTCGGCGCGAAAGGTCGGCCCAAAGGTGTAGACCTTGGTGAGGGCGAGACAGTACGCCTCGACGTTGAGCTGGCCCGAGACCGTCAGAAACGCCTCCCGGCCAAAAAAATCCCGGGCGAAATCGATCCCGCCCTGCGGGGTCCTGGGCAGGTTGGCGAGATCGAGGGTCGAGACCCGGAACAGCGCTCCCGCCCCTTCCGCATCGGAAGCGGTGATGATCGGGGTGTTGACCCAGAAAAACCCTTCCCGGTCAAAAAAGCGGTGGATCGCCTGGGCGAGGCTGTGCCGCACCCGCGTCGCCGCGGCGATGACATTGGTGCGCGGGCGCAGATGCGCGACCTCGCGCAGATATTCGAGCGTGTGCGGCTTTGGCTGGATCGGGTAGCTCTCCGGGTCCTCGACCCAGCCGATCACCCGGACTGCCGCGGCCTGCATCTCAAAGGGCTGGCCCCGCGCCGGCGACGGCACGATCCTCCCCTGCGCCTCGACCGCGCAGCCGGCGGTGAGCCGCAAAACCTCTTCGGCATAATTGGCCAGCGCATTGGGCGCGACCACCTGCAACGGGGCCAACGCCGAGCCGTCGGAGATGTGGACAAACGAGAGGCCCGCTTTTGAGTCCCGCCGGCTGCGCACCCAGCCGCTGACCGTGACCGGCGCGTCCGCCGGCGCCTGACCGGCCAGGATCGCGCGCACGCTGAACGCTGTCTTGTCCATGGGATGAGAGTGGCAGAGGCGCGGCGCGCTTGTCCAGCACGGGGTGGGGTTCCGATCCGGTGCAGCGGCACCCTCAGACGCCGATACCCGGCACCGCGTTCTCTGCGGGTCTCAAGAAAATTCCGGCAGCGGCCGGTACGGGGCCGCTCGCGCGGCCCCGCTGACACCGCAGCGGTCAGCCCCGCCGCAGATCGCGGCGCAGCACCCAGCCGTTTCCTCTTGGCGTACTGACATGCGCCCAGAAGCGCGTCCCGTGGCTGATCTGGTGCACCGGGGTGCCCGGGCGCAGCACGGCCAAAACCCGGCCACCGGGCCGCGCCCGCAGATCGGCGCGCATCCGTATGGCCCAGCCGGGCGGCGGCGGCGGGGGCGGAGCTTCGGCGGCCGGCGGCGGCATCGGTGGCGCCGGTGGCGGCATCGGAGGTGCGGGCGGGGGGGCTT
>JBOHMF010000166.1:0-8735 GCA_050730055.1 Allostellaceae bacterium | reverse complement strand
ACCGACGAGTTCGGGCGGCGCACTGGGCTCGAACAATGTCAGCCTTGTCGTCTTGCCCGCCACCGACACCTTCACCCTGACCACCGCAGGCACCGCGGTCAACACCACGACGACCGGCAACGGCATGGTCAGGCAGATCGTCCAGCAGGCGGTGCCCTCCGGCGTGCAGCCGAGCTTTGCCTCGGGCCAGCTCATCCTGCAGGCGGCGTGAGCGCGCCCGTGTTCTCGCGCCGCACCGCCGGCGGTCTCTTGCAGCATATCGCCGGCGAGGCCGCTCTCTTTGCCATGCCGACGGCCTATGTCGCGCTTTTGACGACAGCCCCCACCGCCGATGACGGCAGCGGCGCGGTCGAGGTCGCGGGCGGCGGCTATGCGAGGGTTGCCACCTCGGCCGCCACCTGGGCCGCGGCCAGCGCACCGCCGCCGCTCGTCGCCAACACCGCCGCGATCGCCTTTCCGACCGCAACGGCGAATTGGGGCACGATCGTCGCCGCCGCGCTCTACGATGCGGCCGCGGGGGGCAACCTGCTGCTGTGGGACTGGCTCGGCGCGCACACCTGGCGCCCGGGCACGCTGTCGGCCGCGAACCCGGCCGTCGTCACCGTGCCGGCGCACGGCTACGCCGCCGGCGATAGCCTCGCCTTCACCACCGTCTTTGGCGGCACCGCGCCCGCCTTGACCGCGGGCAGCCTCGCCGGGCTGCTCACCGCCACCCCACTCGCCAATGACACCCTGACCCTGGCCAACGATGGCACCGCCATCGCCACGAGCGGCAGCGGCGCCGGGATGCTGCGCCAGATCGTGCCGCAGAGTGTTCCCGCCGGGGTGGCGCTGGTGTTCTGGCCCGGCGCGCTCGCGCTGCTGATGGGCGGCAGCGTTCCGGCCCCGCTCCAGGCGCGCGGCAGCGCGATGGCGGCCGCTGCCGGTGCCCTGGGATCGTCCGCCGCGCCGCTGACCGCCGACGACGGCGCGACAGACCTCACCGCCGATGATGGCGCGACCATCCTGACCGCAAACTGAGGCTCCGATGCGCAACCTCATTCGATTTCTGCTGGCGGCGGCGCTTCTGGCGGCGACCCCAGCCTGGGCCACGGATTTCAAGACCTGGGTTCCGAGCCTTGCGAGCAAGACCACGGCACCCGGCGCCACCGACTATTATGCGATCGTGCCCAACGGGGGCGCCACCGAGAAGGTGCCGGGCACCTCGCTGCTGTGGTCCGCCAACAATCTCTCCGATCTTGCCAGCGCGGCGACGGCGCGGACAAACCTCGGCCTCGGCGCGCTGGCGACCGAGAGCGCGCTGACGGCGGGGCAGCTTCCCGGTCTGACGAGCGGCGATTTCTGGCTCGGCAACGGCTCGGGGGTCGCGACGGCCGTAGCGATGCCGATCTCGGGATCTCTCGTCCTCTCCGGCGGCAATGCCGCGCCCACGGGCCTCGCGCCCTCGACAAACGGCGACTGCGCCGTGATCGCAAGCAGTGCCTGGGCGCTCGGGAGTTGCGGCGGCGGCAGCTTCTCGTCCGCGGTCAACCGGATCACGACGGGCACGGCCAACACGCTCAGCACGATCTCGGCGCCGTTTACCACCGAGTTGTGGGCCTCGGCAACCGCCGGCCCCAAGACCGACACGGTGCCGGAATGCGTCTCCGGCCTTAACGGCGATCATCTCATCGAGATCGACGGCGAGGGCAATGCCGCGGCCAGCCCGATCACCGTCACCGCAGCGGCGGGCACGATCGGCCCGGCTGGAACCCCGACGCCTGGCACCTCCTACGAGTTCTTTACCAATGGTGGCGCGGCGGTCTTTCTGTGCGATAGCGCGGCGAACCACTGGGCCCTTGTCAATGCCCCGCAAGGCGGTCAGAAGGTCAATTACCAGACTGGCACGAGCTACCCGATCGCCGCAACCGATAACGGCGGGGTGATCGATCAGACCAACACGGGCGCGATCACCGACACCTTGCCGCAGGCCGGCACCGCCGGGTTTCCGGAAGGCGTCTTTTCCACCCTGATCCGCGACAGCGGCACGACTGCGCTTACCATCAACGCGACCACGAGCACGATCAACCTCTCGGGATCGAGCGGGCAGACGAGCAGCGCGACGGTCGCACCCGGAAGCGCGCTCTTTCTTTTTGCCGACAATGCGGGCAATTACGAGGGCGTGCCGATCGCCGGGCCGCTCCCGGCTTCGGGTGTCACCGCCGGCAGCTACACCAGTGCCAACATCACCGTCAACGCGCAGGGTCTCGTCACCGCCGCCGCCAACGGCTCGGGCGGCGGCGGCAGCTTTGCGCTCATGATGGGTCAGTTCAGCCCTCTGATCCCGGCTATGGACAACACTTTTTGTCCACTGGTCCCGCTGGTCACATATGCCCCCACCGTGGGTTATTGTGAAGACGCGGAATCCCCCACCAGTCTGCTTGTCGGCGCGGCCCGGACGATGGGGGCCATTTCCGGCGTCGTCAACAGCGGCCTGTACGTAGAGGTCGGAACCGCGCCGGGGTATTTCAGTCCCCCTGCCGCGCCGACTCTCACTCCGAATACGGCGGCATCCTCGATCGCCGTGGGCGATTACGTTTGTGTCGTCGATGCCGTTGTGCTTCCAAGCGGTGAGACGACGGCATCGCCCGCGGCCTGTGCGCAGACGACGAGCACCGATCCATCGCTTCAGGTCACGGCAGCACCCGTTGTTCTTCAGGATGGGACCTATGATGTCTATGCCTGCGCCGCGGCCACGACGGGGTGCACGAATTATCAGTTGCAGACGACGGGGAACCCTCTCTACATCAGCGGCACGAACTACATAATCTCGGCGATCAATTCGGGCGCCGCACCGCCGATCACAAACACCGCGGCGAACACCTTTATCATGTCTCTGCGCGTCAATCTCGCCTATCCCACAAACGGCCCGGCCTGCACGATCACGGGAACGGCGACCTCGTGCAGCGATACGACACACTCCGCGAGCATCCCGGCGGGTGACACTGCCGATTTCTATTTCAACTTCACGGGATCGACGCCGGCCACAACCATAAAGTACGTGATCGATGCCCAATAAATCCATCAGCCGCCGCGCGCTGCTGGGCGGCGCGTCGCTGCTGCCGCTGCTGTCGCCGCGTTCGGCCGAAGCCTGGCTGTTCAGCCGCGGCGGCGTCTCGATCGGCGGCTCCTCGGGGGGCGGTCCCGGGAACCTCGGAACGCTGACACTGGTGAACACATCGGCCTCGTCACAAGCGGCCAACTTCATTTCCCCGATGTTCGGGTGGGCGTTCAAGGAGGGAGATGTCCCAGCCGCCGCCACGGCGACGGGGGCGATCGGCGGCGCGGGAACCACGACACTCACCGTCTCCGGCGCGACCGGCACGATCGCGGCCGGGCAACTGATCGCCGGCGGCGCGGGAGCCATCCCGGCAAACACGGTTGTCTCGTCGGTGGCGGGATCGACCGTCACGATGTCGCAGGCATCCACCGGAGCGCTGTCGGGGAGCGCGCTGATCTTTTCGGGCGCCCCGCACTTTCAGGCGGCCGGGGTGGATCAGCCCTATTCCTGGGGGATGCAGAACTACTGGTCGGACGGCAGCCTGCGGTACGCGGGTTTCATGCTCCGCTGCGGCGCGGCGATCGCGGGAAGCGGCACGCTCGCGGTTTCCGTCCGGCCGGGCGGAAGCTGTCCGGCGCCGAGCGCGCGGACCCTCACCGAGGTCTACGCTCAGAACCTCGTCGTCACCGGGGTCGGGCTGGGCGCGGGGCCGGCTTATGGTCTGGGCGGGACCTGGCAGTCCTGGCTCAACGGCGACGCCAACCAGCCCGAAGCCTATGTCTATATGGATGGCGCGGCGGGAAAGGTCTGGCGCTGTCTCAGCCACTTCGCCGAGAGCGAAGGCGGCACGCCGCACGGCACGCTCGAATGCTACCACTACATCGCGGGCCTCACTGACGCGAGCGGAAATCTCGGCGGCTTCCGCTATCTCGGGCGCATCTGCCAGCCCTGGTACAATCTCGATCCGATGAACGGGTCGAGCGGGGCGCCGGCCAATGATTGGGCCGCATCGACCGCGTATTCGAGCGGTGCGGGCATAATCCCGCTGAGCGGCAATCTCAACTGGATGATCTTTGAGGCGACGACGGGAGGCACCAGCGGCGCCAGCGAGCCGGCCTGGCCGCAAACGGTCGGCGCGACGGTGAGCGATGGCACCGTCACCTGGAAAGCGATTGCCCCGGCGAAAAACTGGCGTGCCTTTTCCTCAATCAATTATCAGACGGTCGGACCGGGGGGCACCGGCACCGCGACCGTCGATCTGACCTGGCCTTTTACCAGCGCCGCGTTCACCTGGACGAGCGCCAACAACTACGCGACAACGGCGGCGAACAATTTCTATTGTGGGTCCGCAAATTACCAGAACGACGGAAATCTCATCCCGTGCTATCTGACAACGACAGGTGCGCTCCCGACGGGCTTGAACACGGGGCAAATCTACTGGCTTTTGACCAATAGCATAGGAGGGGATACGTTTGTGCTTTATGATGATTCTTCTGCGGGTAACGCTCCGGGAGGCCATGCGGCGAACGCGACAGCGGCCGGCAGCGGCACCAATACGATCGTGCCGGTCCCGGTTTGCCTGCCGTTCTTTTCACTGTGGACGGCGGACCAGAACGGCAAATGGCAGTTCTTTCAGGGCACCGGCTCGCTGGCGGCCGATAATACCGTGCGCACCCAGGCGGACGTCGCCTATCTTCACAAGACGCGCCTCATCCTTCCGTTTGACATTACGAACTACACGGGCGCCGCGTTTGGCGGGACGATAGCGGACAACAGCTTTGCCTATACCTGGAACCCGTTTTCGATGGGGCCGCTCGCCGAAGGCGCGAGAGGCCACACCGGCGGCGACCCCGATATCGGCCCCCTGACCGTCTATCACGCCCGGTGCTACTACAATCAGAGCGCGGTCAGCGAGCTGGTCGCGCGCTGCATCGCTTTCTCAAACGATTTCGACTGTAACAATTGTTTCCGCGACGCCGCGACGCGCCAATTGCTGAATCTGAGCGCCAATACCTATGCCGGAATACCGGCGCCAACGACGACACAACAAAATCTCGGTTATTTTACTGGGAAGGGCCAGTACTTCACTCTTTCTCCAAATGTCAACGCCAACTATTATCTGCTGCAAGAACAGACCAATTCTCACAAGCCGTCAAAAGCTTACTATGCGGCGCTGATGCACGGCGAGCCACAATTTGTTGACATGACCCTGGAAGCGGGTAACGGCGCCGTCATCGAAACATATTGGCCCTACCGGAACACGGGCGCCCCCTTCCCGGTCGCTACGGGGCTCGTCAACGGGGGTGCTGGATCAGGGGGAATGCGGACATCCGCCTGGTCTAACCGAGATGTCCAGTATGCCGCCATGCTCGCGCCGGCCAACCATTCTGACGGCTCGCAGATCGGAAATTATTTCAACGATCTGGCTGACGCCAATGCCAATTATCCCTACCAGGTCATGCAGAATGCCGCGACCCTCCTCAACAGCTATTGCGCGGCCAACGGTCTGTTGGTTTTTCCTTTTAATCCAAATGCACCGGGAATCTGGGACCCGACATGCGGCAGCAGTTTTATGATGTGCTATTATTTACACGTTCTTTGTTTTTCCGCCGCGCGCGGCAACACCTCAGCGCAAAGCGTGCTCACAACCCTGTCGAAGTGGTACGCGCACGTTCTCAGCACATGGGGCGGCTGGCTGCTCTACCCGGAATACTGCCACGCTGTCGCGCTCGACAGCGGTGACAATCCGACCAGCACCCTGATAGCGAGTGACAGCCACTACGGGGTCTGTTCGTTCGGCAACTGCATTTCCACCCTCTCCTGGACGGCCGGACCCTCGCCGGCCTTCACCGCCAATGGGATAGTGAGCGGGTTTTATATCAGTAATGGAGACCAATGGTTATTTGATGCCTCGATTCCGATTCCCGGCGGGTTCTCAGCAGAGACGCCGTATTATGCTGTCAATGTCTCGGGCGCCGCGTTCGATCTGGCCGCGGCAAAGGGAGGCCGCCCCATCATCCCGACCTCGGCCGGTTCCGTCGCGATCGGCAGCGGCTCAGGACAGGGTTATTCCGGGCCATTTTACGCCCCGAGCAATCCGCCCGCGGCATCCACCGGACAGACGCCAACGAATTACGTTCATGAGGATACGGAATACGTCGTCGAATGGCTGGCGGCTTTTCACTGGATGCAGGCCATCAATCCGTCCGACCCCAACCTGTCGGCGCTCGTCAACGACGCGGCAACGCGGGTCGCGGCGTACAATACCGATCTGACAGAGTCGCCGATCTGGACGATGCAGTCGAGTTACTGACGGCGGTAAGAGACGGCAATGACAATCGTGACCTTGACCGCGACCGGCGGTGGCGCGGGCGCCGCGCGCGCGGCCGCGCAATGCACGGCCGCGGCGGCGATGCAGGGACTGGCGCTGGGGTCCGCCCAGGGCGGGACAGCGTTCAGCGCCGCGGCGACGATGCAGGTCCTGGCGCTGGGGAGCGGCGCCGTTGCGCCGGCGGCGTCAGCCGCGCTGACGGCGCGCGGGGCCGCGGCCGTCACCGCGCACGGCTTTTACGCCGTCTCGCCGGTCCTGGCGCTCATCGCCTGGGCTCACGGTTTTGGTGCCGGCCGTGGTACGACCGCGGCCGGCACTCCGCTGGCCGCCCGTGCATCGGCGCAGGGAAAGGCACGCGCGGCGGCAGTGTTCGGCGCCCCTCTCGGAGGACGCAACACCCTGACACTCACCGTGCGTGTGCTGCCGCAATTCCCGGCGCCCCTCGCCGCGACCTCTCGTCTGGGGGCCTTCGCCCGCGCCAGTGCCGTCTTTCGGGCCGAATTGCAGGGGCGCGCCGGCGCGCAGAGTGCAGGGCAAACAGACAGCCGCTTCCCGGCCAATCTGGCCGGGCGCGGGACGACAGGCGTTGTTGCGGCCGGGATGATCGGTGCCATCAGCCAATTCGCGGCCGCGGGTCGCGTGCTGGTACTTGCCACCGCGCGCGCCAGCATGACGATCCTCTCGCATCACCACCATCGACCCCCCGCGGAGATCAACCCCTATTACGAGATCGATTGCTGATGCCGCGCCTCCTCAAGGACTTCCCTGCGACCGAGCCGCTGACGCTCGCGACCTATTCAGTCGATTTCGCGCCCTTCATCCCGCCCGGCGCGAGTCTCATCGCGGCGACGTGGACGCTCGGCCTCCATGCCGTAGAGCCGGGCGCATCACCGGATTTGATGCCGCAATTGCGCCTCATCTGCGCTCCACAGGTCGAGTGCAACACGATCGCGGTGCAGCGCATCGGCAATCTTGTGGCCGGGAACGACTACCTCGTCAGTGTCTCCGGCACGATGTCGGACGGTGAAGTGGTCGTGCTGTGGACTGTCCTGCCGTGCCGCGCGCCGCAATGAAGGAAAGCCGCTGATGCCGCCACAAGAAGGACGGCGCACCTCGCTTGTCAGCCTCGCCGGCGACACCTATCAGCTTGCAGGCGATCAGAGTGCGATGGCGCGGTTTCGCACGACCTGGGGCACCGGCGGGATCTTTTCGCCCGGTGAACCTCTGGTGCCGCCAGAGCCCGAGAAGACGCGGCTGTGGAACTTTCCGGTCGGTTGGAACTTCACCTATACGCCGCGGGCCTGGGAGTCGATCAGCTTCGCCCAATTGCGCGCTCTCGCCGACAATCACGACATCACCCGGCTCGTCATCGAGACGCGGAAAGACCAGATCGAGGCGCTGAACTGGGGGATAAAACCAATCGATGGGCAACTCCTGGCTCCCGATGCGCCCCAACGCATCGCCGCCTTGACTCGGTTCTGGCACAGCCCCGATGGAGAGCAGCCCCTCGCCGGTTGGCTGCGCGAGTTGCTCGAAGATCTTCTTGTCCTTGACGCGCCGACCTTGGAAATCCGGCGCAATCGCGGCGGCGCGATCATTGGCCTCGACATTGTGGATGGGGCGACGATCACGCTGCTGATTGATGAGACCGGGCGGCGGCCAAAACCGCCAGCGCCGGCCTTTGAGCAGGTCATCCATGGGCGTCCCTGGAAGCTGCTGACGACGGACGACCTGGTCTACATGCCGCGCAACCGCCGCCCTGCAAAAATCTATGGATTCGGGCCGGTGGAGCAGATTGTGATGACGGTCAACATCGCACTGCGCCGCCAGCTCATGCAGTTGCAGCACTTCACCGAAGGGAATGTTCCTCCCGGCCTGTTGAATGCGCCCGACAATTGGACGGCCGAGCAGATCCGGCAGTTTCAGGAGTGGTTCGACGCGATCCTCGCCGGCAATACGGGGGCGCGAACCCGGCTCGTCTGGGGGCCGGCTGGGGCCAAGTACCAAGCCTTCAAGGAGGCCCCCTACAAGGACGAGTTTGACGAGTGGCTGGCGCGCATCGTGTGCTATGCCTTCTCGCTGCCACCGACGCCTTTTGTGCGGCAGTTGAATCGTGCCACTGCGGAAACGGTGCAGAGCGCGGCGCTCGAAGAGGGGTTGGCGCCGCTGATGGGGTGGGTCAAGCGGCTCATCGACCATGTGATCCAGGACCGAATGGGCCACTCTGATCTCGAATTTGTCTGGTCCGGGGCGCGCCCAAGCGATCCGAAGGACGAGGTCGCGATCCTCGTCGGCTATGTCCAGAACGGGATCTATACGGTCAACGAAGCGCGCGCCGCCCTCGGTCTCGGAGCGGTGGCGGGC
>JBOHMF010000165.1:0-8848 GCA_050730055.1 Allostellaceae bacterium | reverse complement strand
TAATTTCGTCATAGCTGATGCTATAGCTTTCTCCTTCCAAATAGTACTTTGATGGATCGAAGCTGAATTCGTTCATCACGATTATCCTCCCTTTACGACTATACGGGGCACCCCGTAGCTTCCTACCCCTCCCAAAAGTAAGTCGAGGAAGAGGTGCCCGACTCAGCGGTACTCTGTTCACGAACACCCGCTCGTGGCGCCGCAGGTGTCGCATTTCAGGCAGGTGCCATTGCGGACAAGGGTGAAATTGCCGCATTCCTCGCAGGAATCGCCCTCGTAGCCCTGGATGCGGGCGGCGCGGATGCGTTCGCGGCGCTGCTCTTCGGGGTTGTTCTGCAATGCAGCCATCGGGGCGGCCATCGGGGTCAGGGTCAGGACGCCGCCGCCCGTCATCATTGCCCGCCCGCCGCCACCCAGCGGCGCGTGCGCGGCCAGTTCGGCGTGGCCCGATGAGGCCGCGCCGCCGCGCCCGGCGGCGCCGTAGAGAAGGGTCAGCCGGTTGCGGACAAACCCGGTCGAAGCGGCCCGGTCGAGCGCCTCCGCCGCAGGCTCGGGCGCCAGTTCGGATTGCGCCTCGCCCTTGCCAACCGTGTCGGGCAGAACATCGTTCGGCTCGGCATGAGCGAGATCGGCGCGGCCGAGATAGGAGATCGCCAGTTCGCGAAAGATGTAATCGATGATCGAGGTCGCCAGCTTGATCGTGTCGTTGCCCTCGACCACCCCCGACGGCTCAAACCGGGTGAAGGTGAAGGCCTCGACAAACTCTTCGAGCGGCACGCCGTATTGCAGCCCGATCGAGATCGCGATGGCAAAATTGTTCATCAGCGAGCGGAAGGCCGAGCCTTCCTTGTGCATGTCGATAAAGACCTCGGCAAGCCGGCCGTCATCGTGCTCGCCGGTGCGCAGATAGACCTTGTGGCCGCCGACCGTCGCCTTTTGCGTATAGCCCTTGCGCCGGTTTGGCAGACGGCGGCGTTCGCCGCGCTGCACGATTTTTTCCACGAGCCGTTCGACAATGCGCTCGGCGACGACCGGGGCGCGCGCCGCCGGGGTCTGCTCAAACAGCGCGGCGGCTTCCTCTTCCGCCGCCTCGTCATCGCCAAAGAGGGTCGAGGCCAGGGGCTGCGACAGCTTTGACCCGTCGCGGTAGAGCGCCGTCGCCTTCAACCCCAGGCGCCAGGACAACAGATAGGCCGCGGCGCAGTCTGCGATCGTCGCCGCGTTGGGCATGTTGATCGTCTTTGAGATCGCGCCCGAGATGAAGGGCTGCGCCGCCGCCATCATGCGGATGTGGCTTTCGACCGAGAGAGCGCGCGTGCCGCGCGGTCCGCACGGGTTGGCGCAGTCAAACACCGGCAGGTGCTCGGGCAGGAGATGCGGCGCCCCTTCGAGCGTCATCGCGCCGCAACACCACAGATTGGCGGCCTCGACCGCCTCGCGGCTGAACCCGAGCGCGGCCAGGAGATCAAAACCCGGCCGGTCGAGCACCGCCGCGTCAAGCCCCAGCCGCTCGGTGCAGAACGGTTCGCCGAGGGTCCATTTGTTAAAGGCGAACCTGATGTCAAAGGCGGTCTTGAGCGCCGCCTCGACCGCGGCCAGCGCCGCCGCATCAAACCCCTTTTCGGCAAGGGTGTCGGAATTGACCCCCGGAGCGCCCTGAAGCGTGCCGTGACCCAGCGCATAGCGCTCGATCTCGGCAATCTCCTCGGCGCCATAGCCGAGGGTCTCGAGCGCGTGCGGCACGGTGCGGTTGATGATCTTGAAATAGCCGCCGCCGGCCAGCTTCTTGAACTTGACGATGGCAAAATCCGGTTCGATCCCGGTGGTGTCGCAATCCATCACCAGACCGATCGTGCCGGTCGGCGCGATCACTGTCGCCTGGGCGTTGCGAAAGCCGTGCCGCTCGCCGCGCGTCAGCGCCTCATCCCAGGCGGCGCGGGCGGCACCGGCCAGCTCGGGGTCCGGGCACGCGGCCGCATCAAACGGCACCGGCGGGATTGCCAGCCCCTCATAGCCCTCGCTCTCGCCGTCTGCGGCGCGGCGGTGGTTGCGGATGACCCGCAGCATCGCCTCGCGGTTCGCGGCAAAACCGGCAAAGGCGCCGAGTTCGCCCGCCATCTCGGCCGAGGCGGCATAGCTCGCCCCGGTCAGCAGCGCCGTGATCGCGGCGCCGAGCGCGCGCCCCTTGGTGCTGTCATAGGGAATCCCCATCGCCAGCAAAAGACCGCCGAGATTGGCATAGCCGAGACCGAGCGTGCGAAAGACGTAGGAGAGGCGGGCGATCTCGCGCGATGGAAATTGCGCCATCATCACCGAGATTTCGAGCACCAGCGTCCACAGCCGCACGGCATGGCGAAAACCGTCGGTGTCAAAATCCCCCTCCTCCCGGCGGAACGCCATCAGGTTGAGGGAGGCGAGATTGCACGCCGTATCGTCGAGAAAATTGTATTCCGAGCACGGGTTGGAGGCATTGATCCGACCGCTCGCGGGGCAGGTGTGCCAGTCGTTGATGGTGGTGTCGAACTGCAAGCCGGGATCGGCCGAGGCCCAGGCGGCATAGGCGATCCTGTCCCACAGCGCGCGCGCCGGCAGGGTTTTCTCGGGCTTGCCGTCGGTGCGGCGAACGAGATCCCAGTCGCCGCCCTTTTCGACGCGGGCGAGAAAATCGTTCGACACCCGCACCGAATTGTTCGAGTTCTGGCCGGCGACGGTCAGATAGGCTTCGGAATCCCAGTCGGTGTCATAGGTGCGGACATCGAGGCTCGTGCGGCCCTGGCGAGCCAACTGGATGACCCGCCGGACGGTATTCTCCGGGATCATCGCCCCGCGGGCGGCGCGGATCTCGCGTTTGAGAGCGGGGTTCTGCGCCGGGTCAAAGCGCGCCTCGCCCTCCGCCATGTCCCCCCCGCGGCAGGCGGCGAGGATGCGGTTCAGATGGCGGACGGCGAGCTTTGACCCGGCGACCAGCGCCGCCACCTTCTGCTCCTCGACCACCTTCCAGTCGATAAAGCTCTCGATGTCGGGGTGGTCGATATCGACAATGACCATCTTGGCGGCGCGCCGGGTCGTGCCGCCCGATTTGATCGCGCCGGCGGCGCGGTCGCCGATCTTCAGAAAGCTCATCAGACCCGAGGAACGGCCACCACCCGAGAGCCGCTCGCCCTCGCCGCGCAGCTTTGAGAAATTCGATCCCGAACCGGAGCCGTACTTGAACAGCCGCGCCTCGCGCACCCACAGATCCATGATCCCGCCGTCGTTGACGAGATCGTCGGCGACGCTCTGGATAAAGCAGGCGTGAGGCTGCGGATGCTCATAGGCGCTATCCGACGCGCGCACCTCCCCGCTCGCAGGATCGACCCAGAAATGGCCCTGCGCCGGCCCGTCGATGCCATAGGCCCAGTAGAGACCGGTGTTGAACCATTGCGGCGAGTTGGGGGCGCCCATCTGGCGCGCCAGCATCAGGCGCAACTCGTCGCAAAAGGCGCGGGCGTCCGCCTCGCCGTCAAAATATCCGCCCTTCCAGCCCCAATAGGTCCAGGTTCCGGCGAGACGGTCAAACACCTGGCGGGCGTCGGTCTCTGCACCAAAGCGCGCCCCCTCGGGCAGCGTGGCGAGCGTCTCGTCGTCGGCGACATGGCGGCAGAGCCAATCCGGCACACCCGCTTCGGCGACCGGCTTGCGGCGCGCCGGCACCCCGGCCTTGCGCAGATATTTCTGGGCGAGGATATCGCAGGCGACCTGGCTCCATTCGGCTGGCACCGCGATCCCCTCGGCGGCAAAGACGAGCGAACCGTCGGGGTTGCGGATCTCGCTCGTCGCGGTGCGGAACGCGACCGCCGCATAGGGGTCCTGTCCGGCCATGGTAAAGCGGCGCGCGATGTGCATGTTTCTTCCCCGATGCGTTGTTCTCTCCGCTAAAAAGCAAGATATAGGGTATAACTCATGTGTGGCAACAAAATATAGAACAGGTTTGGAAAATGCCTTGTGGCTGTGACAGGATTGCCACACCACCTGTTGAGAGGCAAGGCGTGCGCACCGCGCCGCCTCTTGCCGCCGGAAGGGCAGCGGTGCGATAGTCCGCGCGCCTCGCGGGCACCGCGAGGACGGCAGGGATGCAGGATGACGCTCGGCACGCGCTTGTTGACCTTGTTGCGCGGCGAACAGGTCGGCACCGACCAGTTTGGCAACCGCTACTATCGCGAGAAGGGGCGCCGGCCGCTGCGCCGCGGCGGCGGCCGGGCGAGCCGCGAAAAACGCTGGGTTCTCTATAACGGCGAGCCGGAAGCCTCAAAGGTGCCGCCCGAATGGCACGCCTGGCTGCACCATACGATCGACACGGTGCCACGGCCCGAAGAGCGCGCCCGCCGTCCCTGGGAAAAGGAGCACCAGCCCAATCTGACCGGCACGCCCTTTGCCTATCGCCCGCGCGGCTCGGTGCTGCGCGGCGGCGTGCGCGCTCCGGCAACCGGCGATTACGAGCCGTGGACGCCCGAGTAGGCGAGCGGTCCTGGGCCGCGCACGGCGAGCGGGGCGCGCGCGGCTCGGTGATCGAGGTGGTGATGGGCGCCGTCGTGCTCGCGGTGGCCGCGGTCTTTCTGTTTTTTGCCTATACGACGAGCCGGGTGGGAGCGGTTTCGGGCTACGCTGTGACGGCGCGGTTCAGCGATGTCGCCGGGCTGCACGTCGGCAGCGCGGTCAATCTCGCCGGTGTCAAGGTCGGCAGCGTCAGCGCGGAAACGCTCGATCCCCGGACCTTTCTCGTCACCGTCCACATGACGATCGGACAGCAATACAAATTGCCGGAAGACACGGTCGCCAAGATCGTCTCGCCCGGCCTTCTCGGCGACAAATACATGGCGCTGGTGCCGGGCGGCTCGGACAAGACGATCGCGCCGGGCGGGCGGATCAAGTACACGCAGGCTTCGGTTGATCTTGAGGACCTGATCGGCCAGATGATCTATTCGCAGGCCGGCGCCGGAAAAAAGCCGGGTGGCCCGCCGGCGGCGGGTGCGGCTGCGCTCCCGGCGCCGGGCAGTCTCAAATGAGCATGGGCGTGACATGACGCAGAGCAAGACCGACAGGTTTCCGGTGTGGCGGACGCCCGCAGGCGAGCCGGTTTCCTGCGTCGAGAAGATCAAGGTGCTGAACGACAATCTCGCCGAATTGCAGGCGCTGGCACAGGACGCCTTGGAGGACGCGGTACTGATGGGATGCGACGAGCGGCAGGTGCGCGAGGTCCTGGCCGATCTCCTCGGCAGCATCGTCAACCCCTACCGCACATGAAGGCGGCGCGCTGGCTCGCCGGCGCCGGGCTGGCCCTTGCCGCATTCTCGACGGCGCCGGCCGCGGCCGCGGATGCGATGATCCATGAGCCGGTGGCGCGGTTGCAGGGTCTCGACAAGATCACCGCGCGCATCCGCAATTTTCCGGCGCCGGTCGGCACCCCGGTGCGCTTTCACCGGCTTGTGATCGTGGTGCGCGATTGCGCCACCAACCCGCCCGAGGACCCCCCGGAGAGTGCGGCCTTTCTGCAAATCTCCGAGACCGGCCGCGGCGGAAAACAGAAACAACTGTTCAGCGGCTGGATGTTCGCCTCAAGCCCGGCGCTCTCGGCCCTGCAAAACCCGGTCTATGATGTCGAACTGCTGGCCTGCACGGCGGCAAGCGCCGCCTCGCCCGACAATGCACCGGCCGGAAAGACGGCCGCGCCGGAGAGGGCCGCGGCGAGCAGCCGGCGATAGCGGCCCCGCGCGATCTCGATGCCGCCAAACTGCGCCAGATGCGGGGTCAGAAACTGCGTGTCGAGCAGCCGGTAGCCGCCGTGCCGCAACCGTGCCGCGAGATGGACGAGCGCCACCTTGCTGGCATCGGTCTCGCGGCTGAACATGCTCTCGCCAAAAAACGCCGCGCCGAGCGAGACGCCGTAGAGGCCGCCGACAAGCGCGCCGTCGCGCCAGCATTCGACGCTGTGCGCCGCGCCCTGGCGATGGAGTGCCGTATAGAGCCGCAGGATCTCGCCGTTGATCCAGGTGTTGGGCCGCTTGTCGCTCATTTCGGCGCAACCCTCCATGACCGCGGTGAAGGCACTGTCCGCGCGCACGGCAAAGCGGTCGTGCCGAACCGCGCGGCGCAGCTTGTGCGGCACGTGAAAGGCATCGAGCGGCAGGATGCCGCGCCGCTTTGGCTCGACCCAGAACAGTTCCAGGTCGTCGGCCGATTCGGCCATCGGAAAGATCCCGGTGGCATAGGCGGAGAGCAGGATCTCGGGGGTGAGGCGCACGGCTTCTCCCGCGATTCTGGCGCTGCCCGAAGAGCGGGAGGGGTCAGCCTGCCCTACCCCAGCACCTCGCGGTTGACGACATTGTCGCGGTTGGGATGACCGTCGAGGACGGAGAGCATGTTCTCGACCGTGGTCAGGGCCATGCGCTCGACGGCTTCCCGCGTGACCCCGGCGACGTGCGGCGCCGCGATGAAATTTTTGAGCGTCAACAGGGGATTGTCGGTCGGGATCGGTTCCTGCTCAAAGACATCGAGAGCAGCGCCGGCGATCCGGTTGTTTTTGAGCGTCTCATAGAGCGCCTTCTCGTCGATGATGCCGCCGCGTGCGGTGTTGACGAGAAATGCCGTGCGCTTCATGCGCGCGAGCCGCGCGGCGTTGAACAGCCCGATCGTCTCCGGTGTCTTTGGGCAATGGATCGTGATGAAATCGGCGCGCACCACCGCGGCGTCGAGATCGCCGACCGGCTCATAGCCCATGCCGCGGATCGTCTCGGGGTAGATGTAGGGGTCGTGGACGAGGACGTGCATCTCCATCGCCGCGAGGCGCTTGGCCGAGCGCGTGCCGATCTTGCCAAAGCCGATGATCAGAGCGGTCTTGCCGTAGAGATCGGCCGGCATCTCGCCGTAGCGGTCGCGCCAGCGTCCCTCGCGCACCATCGCGTCCATCGCCGCGCCGCGCCGGGCCAGCGACATCAGGAGATAGACGCCGGCCTCGGCGACGCTGACCGAGTTGGCGGTGCCGGCGATCATCAGCGGGATCCTGCGACGGGTCAGCGCCGGCACATCAACCGCGTCATAACCGACGCCGATGCGGGCGACGATTTCGAGTTGCGGCCCGGCATCGAGTTCAGGGTCGCCAAACGGCGTCACCGACAGGGCCACGCCGGAAACGTCCTCCAGCAGTTCGTGAAACTCCGGCACCGCCATCCCGACATCGTAGGGTACGCCCTCAACATCCTCGCGGCTTTCCACGAGCGCCCAGCCGGCCCGCGCCAAGGTCTTGGGCAGCAGCAGTTTTCTGATGTTGGTCGCCATTATGGGTCTCCCTGGCTGGGTCCGCGGTTCCGTTCGCGCCGACGAACCTAGCGCGTCCCCGCCCGCCTCGCGAGAGGCTTTGCGCTCTTGCGACGGACGCGGTCTGATGCTCGCATGAATCCTTTTCGAGGAGAGCCGAAACATGCCGACCCGTTTTCTGATGCTGCCGCCGCAATCGGACACGACGCGGGAATGGAGCGCGCGCCTTGCCGCCGCGCTGCCCGAACTCGAAATCATCGTCGCTGAGGACAAGACAGAGGCCGAGGCGGCGATCGCGACAGCTGAGGCCGCCTTTGGCACGGTCCCGTCCGACCTGTTGCGCCGGGCAAACCGGCTGCGCTGGCTGCAAGCCCCGCAGGCCGCGCCGCCAGCCGGCTATTACACTCCCGAGCTGATCGCCCACCCGGTCGTCGTCACCAATTTCCGCGAGATCTACAACGACCACATCGGCGCGCACGTCATGGCCTTTGTCCTCGCCTTTGCCCGTGGATTGCAGGTCTACATCCCGCAGCAGTTGAGACGAGAATGGAAGAAACCGCAGCAAAATACTGGAATAGTTCATCTTCCTGAAGCGACGGCGCTGATTGTCGGGGTCGGCGGGATCGGCGGCGAGATCGCCCGGCTCGCGGCCCAGTTCGGGCTGCGCGTCCTCGGCGTTGACGAGCGGCGCACCGACACGCCGCCCGGAGTGACCGCGCTCCATCGCGCCGACGAACTCGACGCGCTGTTGCCGCAGGCCGATTTTGTCATCCTCACCGTGCCGCACACGCCGGAGACCGAGGGTTTTATGAACCGCGCCCGCTTTCAGGCGATGAAACGCAGCGCCTTTTTCATCAATATCGGGCGCGGCCGGACGACCCGGCTCGACAATCTCGCCGCCGCGCTGCGGGCGGGCGAGATCGCCGGTGCCGGTCTCGATGTCTTTGAGGAGGAGCCGCTGCCCGCCGACCACCCGCTGTGGACCATGCCGGGCGTATTGCTGACCCCGCACGTTGCCGGCTATGGCCCGCATCTCGACGAGCGGCGCTATGCCATCATCCTCGACAATTGCCGGCGTTTTCTGACTGGTCAGCCGCTGCGCAACCGCGTCGATAAGATGCGGTGGTATTGAATTAAAACAATTTACTAGACGGCATATTTAATCTGATATCAGAAGGATCGTGGAGAGCAGCGCCCGCGCTCAGCGCGCGTCGGCGCTCACCTGCATCAGTTGGCTGTAAAGCTCCTGCACCGGATCGCGGGGGTTGATGTGCCGGACCCGGTGCAACCGCCGCAGCGGGCGGAGGCCGGGCCGGCGTCGCGCAAAATTCAGCGCCGGCAGGTTTGGGGTCGCCAGCCCGCCCGCAGCAGAGGTTGCGGACGCGAGCAAGACGCGGCCGGTATAGCGCTCGACCGCGGCCGGCAGTCGAGCGGCCAGGCGCCCGCTTCTGATCCACGCGTCCATATGCGCCGGCCCCCAGTTATAGGCCGCAACGGCGTCCGCCCAACTGCCATAGCGGTGATACATGCGGGCGAGATAGGCGCGGCCAAGCGC
>JBOHMF010000164.1:0-8871 GCA_050730055.1 Allostellaceae bacterium | reverse complement strand
CGCCGGGAGCGTTGGGGTTTTTCTTATTACACGATCTTCGAACCCTATATGGCCGCGTTCGCCCCGGTTATTGCCCGTCTCACTGGCCGATAAATGCCTGACCGCTACAAAGCCGACCATTCACGAATAGCGGAGAAGGCCGTGACGCCCGAAATCTATCTCGATCGCGTGCGCGCCCTTCTGCCGGCGCTGCGCGAGCGCGCCGCGCGGGCGGAGCAGTTGCGCCGGCTGCCCGATGAGACCCTCGCCGACTTCCGCAAAGCGGGGCTGTTTCGCGCCCTGCAGCCAAAACGCTACGGCGGCTACGAACTCGATCCCGCAATCTTCTATCAGGCGGTCATCGAGGTCGGCGCCATCTGCGGATCGAGCGGCTGGATCCTCGGGGTCATCGGCGTCCACAACTGGCATCTGGCGATCCTGCCACCGCAGGCGCAGGAGGATGTCTGGGGCGAGGATGGCAATATCCAGCTCTCGACCTCGCTGGCACCGACGGGAACGATCGAGCGGGTCAAGGATGGCTTTCGCCTGAAAGGCCGCTGGTCGTTCTCCAGCGGGTGCGACTTCTGCCAGTGGGCGGTTCTGGGCGGTCTCGCACCGCCGGCCGAGCGCGGCGGGGCGCCCGAGGCGCGCGTCTTTCTGGTGCCGCGGCGCGACTATGAGATCGAGGACAACTGGCGCGTCATGGGTCTGTGCGCCACCGGCAGCAAGGATCTGGTCGTCACCGACGCCGTTGTGCCGGAGTACCGCACGCAATCCTACCTCGACGCCTTTCACCTGCGCCATCCCGGCACCGCGGTCAACGACGCCCCGCTCTACCGGCTGCCCTGGGGGCTGATGTTTCCCTATGCCATCACCGCGCCCGCCATCGGCGCCGCGCTCGGTGCGCTCGCGAGCTTTCGCGAGCAGTCGGCCGGGCGCATCAACCTGCGCGACCACTCGCGCGCCGCCGAGGACCCGTTCGCCCAGTACCGGCTGGCCGAAGCCGCCGCCGAGATCGGCGCGGCGCGCGATCGCCTTCTCGGCAATTTTGCCGCGATGATGCGCCTCGCCCGCGCCGGCGAAGAGATCCCGCTCGGCGAGCGCGCCCGCTATCGCTGGGACGCCGGCAAGGCGATCGACTGGAGCGTGCGCGCCGCGGATCGTCTGTTTGAGGCGAGCGGCGGACGCGGCATCTTTCTCGACAATCCGATCCAGCGCGCCTGGCGTGACGTGCACGCGATGCGGGCGCACGCCGGCAACAACCCCGAGCGTGCCGCCTTTATCTTTGGCCGCTCCGAATTCGGCCTGCCACCGCAGGACATCCGGTTTTAGACACATCCGTTCCAACAGGGAGAGCGAACGATGCAGACGAGCCGGGAGCGCATTCTGACCACCCATGTCGGCAGCCTGCCGCGTCCGCCCGAACTGCGCGCGCTGCTGGTGCAAAAGGACCGGAGCCAGCCCTATGACCAGGCGGCGCTCCTTCGCCTGACGCGCGAGGCGGTCGCCGGCATCGTCCGCCGCCAGGCCGCGGCCGGCCTCGACATCGTCAATGACGGCGAGATGTCAAAGCCGGGCTATTCAACCTATGTTGCCGACCGGCTCAGCGGTTTTGGCGGCCACGTGCCGGCAAAGCCGCGGCTCGATACCCGCGACCACCCGAACTTTCTCGCTGCCTATGAGCGGATGACCGGGACAAACGTGGCAAGGCGCGCCGCCTGCACCGGCCCGGTCGCGGTCAAGGACCGCGAGCCGCTGGCCCAGGACCTCGCCAACCTCAAGGCCGCGCTCGCCGGGGTCACGGTCGCCGAGGGGTTTATGACCGCGGCCTCACCCGGTCTCGTCCCGGTGTTCCAGGTCAACCAGCATTACCCGACGCACGAGGCCTATGTCGAAGCGGTCGCCGCGGCGATGCAGGAGGAGTACGAGGCGATCGCCAATGCCGGCTTTGTCCTGCAACTCGATGCCCCGGATCTGGCGATGGCGCATCACACCAGCTTTCAGGACCTTTCCGAGACTGATTTTCTGAAGCGCGCCGCCTCTCACATCGAGATCCTGAACCACGCCTTGCGCAATGTGCCGGCCGAGCAGAGCCGCATCCACATCTGCTGGGGCAATTACGAAGGGCCGCACGATCACGACATCCCGTTTGCCAAGATCGCCCCGATCCTGGTCAAGGCAAAGCCCGCGGGGCTTGTCGTCGAGGCCGCCAACCCGCGCCACGCGCACGAGTGGACGGTGTGGCAAGAGGTCAAGTTGCCCGACGACAAGATCCTGGTGCCCGGCGTCATCGACACCTCGACCAATTATGTCGAGCATCCCGAACTGGTCGCCGAACGCATCTGCCGTTTTGCCGATATCATCGGGCGCGAGCGCGTGATCGCCGGCACCGATTGCGGTTTTGGCACCTTTGCCGGCTATGGCAAGCTCGACCCCGACATCTCGTTCAAAAAGCTCGCCGCTCTTTCCGAAGGCGCGGCGATCGCGTCAAAGCGGTTGTGGGGCCGCGCCTGAGGGGCGCGGTCAGCGCGGCCGGTCGATTTCGGCGTCCGAGCGGGCGAGCAATTCCGGCAGGTAATGGCGCGCGATCTGTGAGTGCTGCACGATCGCGCTCTCAACCCGGTAACGCCGCGCCAGCATCTCTGCCAGGTCGCGATCGAGCGCAGCGAGGCGGCGGTCGATCAATCCGGCAACGGCGCGCGAAAAGCGGCCGGTCTGGCTCTCGATAAAGATGATGCGCAAGGCGCCCGGCCGCGCGGGTTCCTGCGCCAGCCGTCCGTCGAGCCAGCGGTCGATCGTCTCCAGACCACGCAGCGGGTCGCCGCTCGCCGGGTCCCGGCCGTAGAGGCCGTCAAAGACAAAAAACTCGTCCGGCGCCCGGCTTGCCTCAGCGATCACGTCAACGGCCGGCATCCCGCCCCCCGAATGCGCCGCAAGGACAAGCCGGTCGCATCCCAGGGCTTCTCTCCTGCCCATTGCCTGGCCGAACAGGTCGAGAGCGTATTTGACCAGCCGGTCCAATCCGCCCGCCAGGAGCGCGGGAAAGTCGTAGTAATAGTGGCGGAACCAGTGGCCGCGCGGCAGCAGTGCCAGGGTCGGCCGCTCCCGCCTTGACAGATCAAGACCGCTCCTCGCCACCTTGTCGGTGAGCGCCATCGCCCGGCCTTCCTGCGAATGACCGTGGAGAAAAACCGCGACATCGACTGCCGCGGCGGCGCGCGGAACCCGGTTCCAGCGCAGAAACAGGTCGGGCTGGGTCCCGGCATGGGTCCGCAGCAGCGGCGTATCGGCGAGAAAGGCTTCGCCCGCAGCGACGCTCTCGTCCGATTGCCTGAGCGACAGGTCGGAGATCATCGCCCTCAATCGCGCCGGACGGCACCAGCCTTGTTCAGCAGTCCTTCCAGCACATCGTAAGGCTGCGCGCCGACAACACCCCAGCGGCCGGAGACAAAGGTCGGGACGCCGGTGACGCCATAGTCGCGCGACAGCGCCCAATCGGCATCGACCGCCTCCTTGAACCGGCGCTCGGCGAGAACGGCGCGCGCCTCCTCGGCCGGCAGTCCCACCGCCTCCGCGATCCCGACCAGGATTTCCGGGTCGCCGATGTTGCGCGCCTCGACAAAATAGGCGCGGTAGAGCGCGTCGTGGATTGCCCCGCCGCCAGGTTGCGTGTCGGCCCATTTGCCGAGTTCCTGCGCGAGGCGGCTGTTGTAGGTGTGAGTGCGGCGGCCGTAAGGGAGACCCTCGGCATCCATCAGCGCTTTCATCCGGGCGTACATCGCCTCGGGATCGACCCCGCGCCCGGCGTAAAGCTGCGCCATGGGCTGTCCCTCCGCCGGCGTCTCGGGGTGCAGCGGGAAATGGACGAGAACCGTATCGATGACAAAGTTCCGCTTCAGCTTTTCAATACGCACGGTACTGAGATAGCACCACGGTCAAACGTAGTCGGTGAAGATCTGCAAGGTGACGTTTTCGCTCATCATCGCCTCCAATCCGGCAGTTTTCCCCGCTTACCGAAGACCGGGACGAGACCGGGGGCTGTCGCTGCCGAGGGCACTCTACCCGGCTTTGCCGCCCGTGTCTCGCAGGATACGGTCGCGTTGACGAGCACGCCGCCGGCTTCGCATAATGCCCGTGGGGCGCTGCGGCGCGATCGTCCCCGGCGAGAGGACCGACATGCCTGACGGCTTTATCATCGCGAATTTCCGCCACGTCGCCGACGGCTTGCAGGAAGGCCAGTTCGCGGTTGGCGAGCGCCGGCGCGCAGCACGCCTCTCCGATCTCGATCCGATCTACCGGCAACTGCTCGACCGGCCGATCACCCAGACCCTCGGCATCATCGGCCCCGATGGGCGGCCGAGCCTCACCCCGATGTGGTTCGATTACGAGGACGACAAGATCCTCGTCAACACCGCCTCCCACCGTCCCAAATGCGCATGGATCCGCATGAACCCGCGGATGACCAGCCTGCTCGTCAATCCCGAGAACGCCTATCACTGGGTTCAGATCAAGCACACGGTCGAAAGGGAGCTCCGGGAATGGGACGCCGGAGGTGAGTACGTGACCCGGCAACTCGATCGGCTCTGGACCAAATACACCGGCAATCCGCCGCCCTACAGCCTGCGCGACCCGAAGATCGACGAAAAGCGGGTGCTGTTTATCTGCCGGATCGACCGGATCGCCACCTTTGGAAAGCCCTGACCGGGCGGTCGCAGACAATTCTGTCGGGCTTGCCCTGCCCCGGTGCGAGGCGCTACTCGTTGCCCGGCAACGGGAAGAGGGAGCGGAGCATGATCACGGGCGAATTTGATGTCGTCGTTGTCGGGGCGGGCAATGCCGGGATGTGCGCGGCGCTGGCGGCGCGCGGCGAGGGTGCGCGGGTGCTCGTGCTCGAAGCGGCGCCCTTTGACGAGCGCGGCGGCAACAGCCGCTATACCGCCGGGGCGATGCGCTTTGTCTATAACGGGGTCGAGGACCTGTTAAAGCTTTGCGACCTGTCCGAAACCGAGCTCAAGACCAGCGATTTCGGCACTTATACGAGCGACCAGTATTACGACGATCTCGGCCGCCTGACCGACTATCGCAGCAACCCCGACATGGCCGAACTGTTGATCACCCGGAGCTTTGACACGCTCCGCTGGATGCGCGGCCAGGGCATCCGCTTTGCCCCGATGTATGCACGCCAGGCTTTCAAGCACGACGGCCGGTTTGTGTTCTGGGGCGGTCTCGCGCTCGAAGCCTGGGGCGGCGGACCGGGTCTTGTCGAGGGCCTGTTCAAGGCGGCCGAGGAGCGCCAGATCCAGATTGCCTACGAGGCGCGCGGCGAGAAGCTGATCGCCGATGACGAGGGCGTGCACGGCGTCATTGCCGTCGTCGAAGGCAAAACGACCCGCATTCCGGCGAAGGCCGTCATCCTCGCCTGCGGCGGGTTTGAGGCCAATGCCGAGATGCGCACGCGCTATCTGGGACCCGGCTGGGATCTGGCCAAGGTGCGCGGCACCCGCTTCAACACCGGCAACGGTATCAGGATGGCGCTCGACATCGGCGCCACCCCCTACGGCAACTGGTCGGGTTGTCATGCCGTCGGCTGGGACTACAACGCGCCCGAATTCGGCGACCTTTCGGTCGGCGACAATTTCCAGAAACACAGCTACCCGTTCGCCATCATGGTCAATGCCGAAGGCCGGCGCTTCTGCGACGAGGGTGCCGATTTCCGCAACTACACCTACGCCAAGTACGGCCGGTTGATCCTTGAACAGCCGCACCAGTTCGCTTGGCAGATCTTTGATCAGAAGACGGTCCATTTACAGCGCGACGAATACCGCATCCGCCGCGTCACCAAGGTGACGGCCGACACGATCGAAGGGTTGGCCGACAAGATGGCCGAATACGCCCCCGTCGATAAAGCCCGCTTTATCGACACCGTGCGCGCCTTTAATGCCGCGGTGCAAAGGGAGGTGCCGTTCAACCCGACGAAGAAGGACGGGCGCGGCACCAACGGCATCGACCCACCCAAGAGCAACTGGGCGGTCGAACTGGACCAGCCGCCCTTTGAAGCCTATTGCACGACCTGCGGCCTCACCTTCACCTTTGGTGGGTTGCGCATCGACAACGACGGGCGGGTGCTCGATACGGCGCTGGCGCCGATCCCCGGTCTCTACGCGGCCGGCGAACTGGTCGGCGGCCTCTTCTATTTCAATTATCCGGGTGGCACCGGGCTGGTCTCGGGTTCGGTCTTTGGCAAGATTGCCGGCACCGGCGCCGGCAAGGCCATCAGCGCCTGATCGTTGCGCGCTCCCGGCCACGGGTAAAACAGGGAGCGCCGCTCCGCCCTCGCGGCGGCGCGGCGACCTTGATCTCGCAAGGCGGCGTCGGCTGATGCCGCCCCGGTTTATTCAGATCAGCGATACCACCCCGGATGGTAGTAATAACCGCGATGCCAGTACGGATGCCGATGCCAGACCCGGCAATGACGGACCGGTCCGGTCCACCAGCAGCGATAGGCCGCATGCGCCGGCTGGGCGGTCAGGCCGACGCCTCCGGCCGCCATGGCAACCGCCGCGACGCCGGCAAGGATCAGTTTTCTCATAGCAAACCTCCTCGATTGCTTTGCACCTGATAACAGGAGCAGGGATCGGATTGATCCGGCCGCATGCCACCGCATTTCATCGGCGCAGCCGGCCGGATGACCCTCCCTGCTCCCGGTCACTGCCGGTGCACGATGGTCTTGTGTATGATGACCCGATTGTGGACGGGCGGATGACGAACGCACCGCAATCCGCCCGGGACATGCCAGCACGCGGCTTCGGCCGGGATCGCCGCGGCGGCGCCGCCGATCAGCGAGGCGGCAAAGGCGGCGAGGATCAAGGGTCTCATTTTCGGATCTCCCGAACTGCCTCCCTGTTTATACGGAAGCGTTCAGGGTTTTGTTCCGACGACCGGCGATCCCGCACTTTCGCCGCGCAGGGCGCACACCAGCCGCGCGACGGCAAGGCGCGGCGCGGCGGCGCGCATGACTCCCCCCATGACCGCGATGCCGCGCGCTCCGGCGGCCAGACAGGACGCGGCATTTTCGGCGTCGATGCCGCCGAGCGCGATGACGGAACCGCCGGCCGCCGCGACACCGGCGGCGAGACCGTCGAGACCCAGCGCCGGGCCGTAGCCCGGCTTGCTCGCGCTGACAAAGATCGGGCTCAAGGTGATGTAATCCGCTCCCTCCCGCAGCAGCGCCGCGGCCTCGGCGGCGCAATGGGCGGAGGCGCCGATCAGCCGGCCCGGCAGCCGGACCCGCGCCGCGGCGGGGCTGGCGCCGGCCGGCAGATGCACCCCGCCGGCGCCGGTCGCCGTCACGGCTTCGAGATCCTCGTGCGCGGTGACGACCGCTCCAAAGCGGCGGCCGAGCGCGACAAGCGCGGCCAGAAGGGCGCGGCGCTCCTCGGCCGGCAGGTCCTTTTCGCGCACGCTGAACCAGCGGCAGCCGCCGAGAAAGGCGGCTTCGGCGATCGCGGCAAGAGGCCGGCGCGCCTGAAAACGGTCGGAGATGACGAGAAGCGGCGGGTCGGGCAGGATCATTCCGGACAAACCGGCCTCTCCGCGCGCCGTTACGGGTGCGGCGGGGGCGCCGGCCCGAGGATCAGCTCGGCCGAGACCGTCAGCCGTATCTGCGCCCGACCGGGAGCGGCGACCGGCGCCGGCATCGCCATCGCCGTTGCCATCGCCGCGCCGCGCAATACCGGCGGCGGCCCGCTCTCGGCATTGCCGACGGTCAGGGTGCGATAACGCAGGACCTTGAGATGCAGCCGATCGGCGATCGCCGCGGCGCGCTGGCCGAGCGCGGCCAACGCTTCGGCAGTTAGATCCTCCTGTGTGCCGCGCAACACCTCGGGTGAGACCTCATAAGTCATGGAGGACATGATGAGACCGTCAGATTGCAGTTCGCCGGCAAGCTTCAGCATCCGCGCGCTATCCTCGCCCATGAGGATCAGCGACTGGCTGCCCCGCCAGCGCGGCGGCGCGTGCGGCGGGGTTTCCTCAAACAGCGCGTAGTTGCCGGTCTCGACCGCGATGCCGGCGGCCTGGTGCGCGTGCTGAAGCGCGCTCGCCATGCGCCGATTGATCGCAGCCTGCACAGTTCGCGGATCGGCCCCGCTCTCCTGCGCCCGCATCTCCAGGCGCAGCCGATCGGGCACCAGGGTCTTCTCGGCCGTCTCGCGCAGATGCAGCACCGTGACCGCCGGCCCGGGTGGTCCATGCGGCGGTCCATGCGGCCGGGGCGGGTCCGGGGGCAGCGGCGCGGCCAGCGCGGCGGCCGGCAGACCCAGAGCGAGAACAAGGGCGAGAACACCCGATCTCAGCGCGCGCTTCCCGGCCGGCGTTCCGGCGAGGCCGGCGCCACGGAGCAGTTTGGGGTTGACGAAAGACCTGCTCTCGCTCTGTGTGCGCGGCGGGATGCAGGAGGGTCGCGGAGCGACATGCTGGCATTTGATCGGCACGGCGGATCGCACTATGCCGGATGTGGCGGCGCGAGTCGAACCCGTCGCCGGGATCGGGCGGGCCGTGATGGTGGCGTATGATCCAGCACCGGCGCACTGCGCTCTGGTGACCCGCCCGCGGGCGGAATCCGAGGCTCTGGCGGCGGCGCTCAGGCGGCGCGGCATCGCGGCGCTGATCGCGCCGATGCTCGAAATCGTGTTTTGCCCGGCCGGGCGGCTCGACCTCACCGGGGCGCAGGCGGTGCTGTGCACCAGCGCAAACGGCGTCAGAGCTCTGGCGCGGGCGAGCGGCGAGCGCGGCGTGCCGCTGTTTGCGGTGGGCGAGGCGAGCGCGGCGGCGGCGCACCGCGCAGGTTTTACCGCGGTCGCAAGCGCCGCCGGCGACGCCGACGATCTCGCG
>JBOHMF010000163.1:0-8891 GCA_050730055.1 Allostellaceae bacterium | reverse complement strand
CCAGCGCTTGCCGATAATCTCCGGCATGGCCCGTCCCCGTTGCGGTGAACCACCCCAGATTATCCCAATCTATCCTATATTACCACTCTCTTTTTTGTAAAGCTTGTCTGTCAGAGGCAGATTTGCTTATGCTACGCGATCAGCCGGGGGATAGCGCCCTGGCTGACCTCCAGAGTTCTTATGGCGTGCAATGCCCTTACGGCACCGCACGCAGGCAGGCATCCTGCAAATGACCGCCCCTACCCCGACCCTGCCCGCAGGCGCCCCAGGTGGCGGGCGACGGCGGCGAGATCGGCCGGGGATTCTTCGACCCGGCGGTTTTCTTCGACAAGGATGCGCGCGGTCTCGCGCACCTGATCTTCCGTGTGCTCAGCAGTGAGAAAAAAGCGCAGCCGCGCGGCGCGCTCGGGCACCGCCGGATAGAGAATCGGCTGGACATTGACGCCGCGCTCAAACAACGCCTGCGACAGGCGCCCGGCGCGGATCGAGCTGCCGGTGATGACCGGCACGATCGCCGCCCCGATCGAGCCGCCGACATCGAGGCCACCCTCGCGCGCGAGGCGCAGAAACAGCGCCGCACGCTCGTTGAGGCGACGCACGCGCTCCGGCTCGCGCCGCAGCACTTGGACAGCGGCGAGCGCGGCGGCGGCGGCGGGCGGCGCCATCCCGACCGAAAACATAAAACCGGGCGCCATCAGCTTCAGATAGTCGATCAGATCCTTGCGCCCAGCGATGTAGCCGCCGCAGGAGACGAGGCTTTTTGACAGCGTTCCCATCCAGATATCGACCTCGCCCGGATCGACGCCAAAACGGTCCGCCGTGCCAAAGCCGCGCGGACCGAGAACGCCCATCGCGTGCGCCTCATCAACCATCAGCCAAGCGCCGTGCCGGCGCGCCACCGCGATAAAGGCCGGCAGGTCGGGCACATCGCCGTCCATGCTGTAATGGCCCTCGATGACGAGCAGCGCGCGCCCACCCTTGGGACGCGCCTCGCCGAGCATCCGGTCGGCCGCCTCGGGATCGAGATGGCGGAACGGCACGCGCCGCGCTCCGGACAGGATCGACCCCTGGACGATGCTGTTGTGAATCAGCGCGTCGTGCACGATCACGTCGTTGCGGCCCAACAGATGGCCGATGACGGTGACGTTGGTCGAGTGCCCGCCGACGAGGGCGACGCAATCCTCGGCCGCGTGCAGCCCGGCCAGCGCCTCTTCAAGCTGGCGGTGGATCGGACGCTCGCCGGAGACCGGCCGGCTTGCCGAGACCGAAGTGCCGTAGCGGTCGATCGCCGCCTTCGCCGCCGCCGCGATCTCGGGATGTCCATTGAGGCCGATGTAATTGTACGAGGCAAAATTGATATAGGTCCGGTTGCCGATCACCGTCTCGGCGCCGGCAATCCCCTCGTGCATGCGAAAGAACGGATCGGCGATCTCAAGAAACTCCGCAGCCTCGCGGACCATGCGGATCTCGCCATAGCCGTCGAGGTCAGAGGCTCGCAGCCGTCCGTCGCCGTTCCCGACCGCTTTCGGCGCGGGCCGCGGCGGCGTGCGCCCGGTCGCCAATTTCTCGATAAGGCGCGCCTTGGCCTGCGCCGACAGCCCGAACAGACCGCGTCCCCCTTCCATCATCCGAACCCGCCCTACTCCGCCGCCGCGACCGAGTTCGCCGGCGCCGCCTCGTCCGTGGCTTGCGGCAGCCCGCCGGCCTCCTCATAGCGGGCGGCGAGCGCGATGATCTCGCCTTCTTTGGGACCCGCCGAGACGGCGGCGGCGAGCCGCTGGGCGATCGAGGCGACGCTGGTACCCTCGGCGAGGGAAACGAGCGGCAGATCGATGCGCAACCGGCTTTCGAGAGCAAGGCGCAGTTCGACCGCCATCAGCGAATCCATGCCGATCTCGGACAGCGGGCGCTGCGGATCGATCGCACCCGCCGGCAGCCGCAGGATCGTTGCCGCCTCCTCCGCGACCACGCTCTTCAAGAGCGTGAGCGCCTCTTCCGGGCCGAGCAGGGCGAGCCGGTCGGCCAGCGACTCGTCGGACGGAGACGCCGACGCCTTTGCGCGGATCTCGGCAAAGGGCGAGGTCGCCAGGATCGGCAGAAAACGGCGCGCCTCGGTCCAGCTCGTCTCGGCAAAAGCGGCAACCGGCCGCCCGCTGGCGAGGAGCGCCGGCAGTCCGGCCAGCGCCTGCGCCGCCGGGATCGGCTTGGCGCCAAGGCGGCGCGCCAGCGCTTCGCGGGTGTCGGGACGCGCGGCGAGATAGCCGGCGTCCTCGATCGGACCCCAGGCGACCGCCAGCGCCGGCCGGCCCTCCGCATGACGCTGCCGAGCCAGCGCCTCGACCGCAAGATTGGCAGCGACATAGACGCCCTGCCCGGGGGCGCCGAGCAGTGTCGTCGCCGACGAGAACAGCAGAAACAGATCGATCGGGTCCTGGCGCGTCAGCGCGTCGAGGGCAAGCGCGCCGCCAAGCTTGGCGCGCAGCATCGGCTCGGCGCGCGCCGCCTCGATCTCGGCGGCAAACCCGTCCTCGATCATCGCCGCGGCATGGATGACGCCGCGCACGGGCGGTCCCTTCGCGCGGATCGCGGCGAGCGTCGCCGCGAGCGCGGCGCGGTCGGCGACATCGGCCGGATAGACGCCGACCAAGGCACCGGCCGCTTCCAACTCGGCAATGCGCTCGGCAAGGCCGGGCGTTTCATAACCGCGCCGACTGACGAGGGCGATCGACCCGGCGCCGCGGGCGGCAAGCCAGCGCGCCGCCTCAAAGCCAAAGCCGTCGGTCCCGCCGGTCACCAGATAGGTGCCGTCACGCCGCAGCGTCGGCTCCGGCGGCTCACGCAAGCGGACCGCGGTGTTGTCGGCCGGCACCAACACCAGCTTGCCGATATGGCCGGAGGACTGCATCAGACGCAGCGCCTCATCGATCTCGGCAAACGAGAAGCTGCGATGCGCCAGCGGCCGGATCGCCCCCACCGACAACGCCTCGGACACTTCCGCCAGCAGGGCGCGGGCGAGATCGGGGCGATGGATCGGCAACTGATCGACATCGATGGCAAAATACGAGACGTTCTGGCGCAGCGGACGCAGGTGGATGCGGCGGTTCAGATAGAAATCGGCCTTACCGAGTTCGAGAAAACGGCCAAACGGCCGCAGCACGGCCAGGCTCTGCTCCATCGCCTCGCCGGAGAGCGAGTTGAGCACGACATCGACCCCGCTGCCGCCGGTGATCGCACGCACCGCGTCGGCAAAGGCGAGATCGCGCGAATCAAAGACGTGATCGGCACCGGCCAGCCGGGCAAAGGCGCGCTTTCCCGGAGAGCCGGCGGTGGCGATGACGATCGCGCCGCGGTGCTTGGCATATTGGATCGCGGCAAGACCGACCCCGCCGGTCGCGGCATGGATCAGGACATGCTCGCCGGGTGCGAGGTTGGCGAGATGACCCAGGGCGTAGAAGGCGGTGACAAAGACGACGGGGATCGTCGCCGCCGCGGCAAAGCTTGTCTCCGGCGGGATCGGCACCACCGCGTCCGCCGTCGTCACCACGCGGTTGGCGAGCGAGGCCGGCGCAAAGGCCATGACCCGGTCGCCGACGGCAAGACCGGCGACGCCGGGGCCAAGCGAGCGGACCGTGCCGGCGCATTCGAGACCAAAGGTCGCCCCGGCAAACCCGTCGATCAGAGCCTCCTCCGGCAAGAGGCCCATCGCCCACATCATGTCGCGGAAGTTGAGGCCGGCGGCGGCGACCTCGATCTCGACCTCGCCCGCTCCGACCGGCCGCGGCGGGCGCGCTTCCCAGGCGAGTGAGCCGAGACCGCCGGGATAGCTGCTCGTCAGGCTCAGCGTGTCCGAGCGGCCGGCCCAGCGCGGCGGCAACCCCCAGCGCAGCCGCAGCACGTGACGGCCTTCGGGGGTCCAAACGATCTCGCTCTCTGTGCCGTCGGCAAGGAGTTCGCGGGCGAGCCGGCCGACCCGCTCGTCCGGCGGCGTCGCCGCGGCAAAATCGATGAGGCGCAACGCAAGACGCGGCATTTCATTGACGAGCACCCGCCCCAGACCCCACAGCGCAGCCGCGGCGGTCATCCCGTCCGGTGCGGCGCCGCTCGCCTGCTGCGCGTCGCAGGTCACGAGCCACAGCGCTGCGTGCCGCTCGGCGGCCTTGGCCGCGACCCGGGCGAAGGCGGCGAGCTGGCGCGCCCCCTCGGCAACAGCCGCACCCGTTTCCGCCTCGCCGGCGACAAACAGCACAACCTCGCGCGGCGCGTCATCGCTCTCGGTGACGCCGGTTCCGTCATAATCCGGCGCTGTTGTCACCCGGCAGCCGCGTTCGGCGAGACCTTGCGCAAGCGTCGCGGCAAAGCCGCCGGCGCCGGCGACGACGATCGCGTCCTGCGGCACCGCGGTCGCACCGGCCACTTCGGTGCGCGCCGGGGCGCTGCCCCAGAAGACCGCGCAGGGCCAGGGCGCGGCGCCGGTCGGGGCAGCGCCGGCCGCGACAAATCCGGCGGCGGCGAGTTCGCCGCGCCACTCTTCGCCCGGACGCAGCGGCGAGGCCACGGTGCCGCGCGCCACCGGCCGCCACCACACCGGGTTCTGGCCAAAGACGAGATCCCACAGGGCGTTCGGCTCCGGCTCGACGGCGACAAACAGACCGCCGGGGGCGAGCAGATCGCGCAATCCGGCAAAAGCGGCGGCATCGAGTTGCAGGCGGGCGCAGGCATTGGCCGCCAGCACGATGTCAAAGTTTACCCCGGACCCCGATCCGGGCGCGACCCCTTCCAGAGGTGCCGCGCCATCCTGCGGTGACCACTGGCAGGCCGCCGCTCCGGCAAAGGAATCGGTCACAAATGAAAGGCGCGAGGCCAGTTCGGCATCGGCGGTCGCCGCCAGATAGGAAAACGGCACTCCCGCCTGCGCGAGACGTTCGAGCACCCGGCGCGTCGCACCGCTGCCGGCGCCCAGTTCGAGAATGCGCAGCGGTTGCCCCTCGGGCCAAGTCGCCGCGATCTCGCCAATGGCGGCACACAAGAGGTCGGTCCCTGCGGCGCTTGCCGGCGAGGTCTGCAACAATTGTTCGATCATCGCCGACAGCCAGGCGTCCGGCTGGCGCGGCGTGCCGGCGAGGATTTTTGGCAGGGTCTCGACCGCGGCGGCGGCAAGGGCGAGATCGACCACCAGTCCCGGCGCCTCGGAGAGAAGCGATCGCCACACCTCGGTGGCGTCGGGCAGGTCGCTCTGCGGGTCGATCTGCCACAGCCCCTCGACCTCGCTCGCGGCGCCGTGCCGTTCAAGCAGGCGCAGCAGACACTCGGCCAGCCCGGCCGCCGCCGCGTCGAGGCGACCCTCCGCAACCAGATCGCCGACGGCGAACGCGCTCGCCGGCGCGGCGATGTTGCGCAGGGCATTAAAGGCGATCGTGCCGACCAGCACGTCGAGCAGCAGCGCCTGCTCCGCTTCCGCCGCCCTCTGCGGGCGCGCGGCGGCAAGCCGGGGCAGAAGCGCGCCGATCCGCGCCAACTCTTCGGGAGCCGCGAGGTTCTCCAGAGGAAGCGGGACGAGATCGCGGCGCAGAGCGCGATCATCGACCGCGCCGCGGCGGCCCAGTTCGATCCGCCGGAACCAGCAGTCGGCCAATTCGGCGACGACGGCCCCGGTCTCGTCATAAAGGGCGATGTCGGCGGCCACCGAGCGCACCCCGATGCGCGTCAGGCGCAGCGCGGCGCATTTTGGCACGCGCGCGAACGGCGCCAGGAGGCGCACCCGGCCAAAGCGCCAGGGCAGAAACGTCACCCCTTGCAAGTGCTGGCGATGATCCGCCAGCAGCCCGAGCAGCCCTTGCAGCGCACCATCCAACAGAGCGGGATGAATCAGATAGGGATCAAGCGGCTCGTCGATTACGTCGGGATCAAGCCAGGCGACCCCGGCGCCGGCCTCACCCGGCTCGACCCGGCTGACCGTGCGGAAACGGCCGCCGTAATCAAGACCCATGCGCCGCGCCAGGCGATAGACCGCTTCCGCCGCGATCGCCGGACCCCGTTGGTGCGGTTCGGAAAAGTGCAGGACGCGGCGCGCGGTGGTCGCCGCCGAGAGGCGCCCGACGGCGTGGAGCGTCAACTGCTCATTCAGGAGCCGCGGCCGGCTTGACAATTGCCACTCGCCGTCCTCCGTGGCGAGCACGTGCACTTCGCGCATCCGCTCCTTGTCAAAGGGCAGCGGGCGGCGCAGTTCGAGATCAAAAACTTCGAGCGCCGGCGCCTCCGGCCAGCGCGTGCGCGCGGCCGCCAGCGCGATCTCGATCATCGCGGCGGCAGGCAATACGGGCACGCCCTCGATCGCATGATCAGCGATCCATGGCACCACCTGCTCGTCGAGATGATTGACCCAGAACGGCACCGGCCCGGGCTGGCGAAAGCCCAGGAGGGGGTGGTCAAAGGGCGGGCTGACCGGATCGAGCGCCTCGACCGTGCGGTCAAACCAGAACCGCTCCCGGTCCCACGGATAAAGCGGCAGACCGCGCGGATCGGCGGCACCGTCAAAAGCTGCCGAAGCGGTCAGATCATAGCCGGCGACATGGCAGTGCGCCGCGATCAGCGGAAACGGATCGCCCTCCTGTTGCCGACGGGACAGGCTCGCCAGCACGCGCCCCGGCACCTCGGCCGCACGCAGCCCGTCATTGAGATAGGATTGCAGGATCGGGTGCGGCCCGATTTCGAGAAAGATGCGATGACCTTCGGCGACGAGTCGCGCCACGGCCTCGGCAAAACGCACCGGGCTGCGGATGTTGCGCCACCAGTATTGGGCACCGAGCGCCACGTCCTCGACGGCGTCCCCGGTCACGGTCGAAATGAGCCGCACATCCGGCCGCCGCGCGATAAGACCGTCCAGATCGGCGAGCAGATCCTCGCAGATCGGGTCCATCTTTTCCGAATGAAAGGCAAAATCGAGATCGAGCGGGCGGCAGACGAGACCACGGCGGCGCGCCTCGAATTCAAGACGTTCGATGTCCTCCTGCGGACCCGAGACGGTGACGGCGTGGGTCGCGTTGAGGGCGGCGACTTCGAGCCGGCTGCCCAGTTCTTCGAGCAATTCGCGGGCCGCGTCGCCGCCGAGCGCGAGCGCCGCCATCCGCCCGGTGCCCTGGGTGCGCTGCTGCTGCCGGCTGCGGGAGACGACAATGCGCGCGGCCTCGGCGAGCCCCAGCGCGCCCGCCGCCCAGGCTGCGGCGATCTCACCGACGCTGTGACCGATATGGGCAGACGCCGCGATCCCGAGGCCGCGCAGCGCGGCGACGATGCCGGCCTGGGTGGCAAACAGAAGCGGCTGGGCAATGTCGGCACGCGCCATTGTCTCCGCATCGGCACCGGTCTCGATCAGTCTGGCCACTGACCAGCCCAAGAGCGGCTGGAGCACGCCGTCGATCTCGGCGACCGCGGCGCGGAACGCCGCGCTCCCATGCCAAGCCGCGCGGGCCATCCCCGGGTACTGGGCGCCGTTCCCGGAGAAGACAAAGGCGAGCCGGCCCTCCCGGATGGCAGCGCCGGCGACCGCCGCGGGCGCTGCCGTCCCTTCGGCATAACGGATGAGCTGATCGGCGAGCGCCGCCTTGTCCTCACCCAGCACGACAAGCCGGTGCGGATGCTGGTCGCGGCCGCGAGCGGCGCCGCGCAGCAGGGCCGGGGCGCGCTCGTCCGGCACCTCGACGAGCCGTTCCGACCAGGCGCGTGCGAGGGATTTCAGCGAGGTCTCGGTGCGTGCGGAGATCAGGAGCAGGGGTAAGCGGTCCGGCAGCGTCGCTTTCTCGGCCGGGATCGGTGCCAGACCGAGCACGACATGCGCGTTGGTGCCGCCAAAGCCGAACGAGTTGACCCCGGCATAGCGCCGTTCGCGCGGCCGCGCGATCGCCTCGGCCGTCCGCACCAGCCGCAGGTTCAGCTCGGCAAAGGCGATGTTGGGGTTTGGGGTCTCGCAATGCAGGGTCGGCGGCACCACGCCCTTGTCGAGCGCCAGCGCCGCCTTTAAGAGCCCGGCCATGCCGGAGGCGGGTTCGAGATGGCCGAGATTGGTCTTGACCGAACCGATCGGCAGCGGATCGCGACGCCCCTGTCCGAGCGAATGCCCGACGGCAGCGGCCTCGATCGGATCGCCGGCCGGGGTGCCGGTGCCGTGCATCTCAAAAAAGGCGAGATCGTCCGCCGCCACTCCCGCGCGCGCATAGACGGCGCGCAGAAGGGCCGCCTGCGCGCTCTCGCTCGGCAGGGACAACCCGATCGTGCGGCCGTCCGAATTGATCCCGGTGCCGAGGATCACGGCACGGATCGGATCGCCGGCGGCGAGCGCGTCGGCGAGCGGCTTGAGGATGATCGCCGCCCCGCCCTCGGCGCGTACATAGCCGTCGGCGCGCTCGTCAAAGGCAAAGCATCGCCCGCGCCGCGACAGCATCGAAGCGTGGCAGAAGCCGAGAAACGGGTAGGGCGCCAAGAGGAGGTTGATGCCGCCGACGATCGCGCTCTCGATGCGCCCGCTGCGGATCGCCTCGCAGGCGTGGTGCAAGGCGACCAGCGAGGACGAGCAGGCGGTGTCGATGGTCAGGCTAGGACCCCGCAGATCAAACACGTAGGAGATCCGGTTGGCGAGGATCGACAGCGTGTTCCCGGTCATGAAGTAGGAATCGCCGCCGGATGGGTCGCCAAGCCGGATGTCGGAATAATCCCGCGAAGCGCCGCCGATGTAGACCCCGGTGGTGTGCCCGGCGAGCCGGGCGGCCGGGATGCCGGCATCCTCGATCGCGTGCCAGGCGAGCTCGAGCATCAAGCGCTGCTGCGGGTCCATCTGCACCGCCTCGCGCGGCGAAATCCCGAAAAACGCCGGCTCGAACCGGTCGACCCCGTCGATC
>JBOHMF010000162.1:0-8907 GCA_050730055.1 Allostellaceae bacterium | reverse complement strand
GGCTCCCAAAGCGCCCATGTCGCGTCCGTGAAAACCGGATTTCCATGCTCTTCTGTCATCTCTACAATATGGATATAGATCTCAAGCGCTAACAGGCCCTAATACTCTCGATCACCGGCCGGCTTTACAACGAATGGTGGGCGCGGATCGCGGCGATCCTGGTGTTCTTCGGCTTCAACCTGACCTTTTTCCCGCAGTTTATCCTGGGCTGGCTGGGAATGCCGCGGCGCTATTTTTCCTATCCGCCGGAGTTCGCATTCTGGAATATTCTGTCCTCGGCGGGCGCTGCGGTTCTTGCCCTCGCCTATGCGCTGCCGCTGTTCTATCTCGGCTATTCGCTCTGGCGTGGCGAGCGCGCCGGACCCAACCCGTGGGGCGCCACCGGTCTCGAATGGCAGACGCCGTCGCCGCCGCCGACCCACAATTTTGAGACGACCCCGATCGTCACGCGCGGCCCCTACCAGTACACCCCCGATCCGATCCTGCAAAACGCCTGAGTCGCAAATGGCCGAGACGAGCGCCGCACCCGAACCCGAGATCCAGTATGCCAGCCTCGCCCATCAAGGCGAGACAGCCGAACTCGGCATCTGGGCGCTTCTCGCCACCGAGGCCTTGTTCTTTGGCGGCACATTTCTCGCCTATGCCCTCTACCGCGCGGCCTTCCCGATCGGTTTTGCGCTCGGCAGCAAGGACACGATCTTTCAGATCGGCACCGCCAACCTTTTCATTCTGCTGACGAGCAGCTTTACGATGGCCTGGGCGGTCGAGCTTGCCGGCACCCCGGCGCGTTCACCCATTACGGCAAGCCGATCGAGATCGGCGGTTATTACTGGAGCTTTGTCGATCTGATGTGGGTCGTGTTGTGGACCTTGATCTATCTGCCGGGACGGAGCCTGTGATGAAGAACTGGCCGGTTCCTCCGTTGCGGCTTGTCGTGGTCTGGCTGGTGCTGATGGCGTTTGGCGGTCTCAGCTTTGGCCTGTCCTTCATCCGCTGGGGCGCCGCCAATGCCGCGGTCTCGCTGGCAATCGCGGCGGTGATGGTGGTGATCATCGCCTTTGGCTTTATGAAGCTCGCCGAGGCCCACCCGCTCACTTGGGTGTTTGCCTGCGCCGGTCTGTTCTGGCTGGTGATCCTGTTTGGCCTCACCGCGACCGACTATGCCTGGCGGCCATGGCCCGGGATCGGGTCGACGCCGACGCTGCGCATCGACGTGGCGCCCTATTGGCAGGGGCGAACCGGCACCGGACGCTGATCGAGAGGTTGCAATGCTCAAAACGATTTCGCTGCTGACCCGCAAAGAGGGTCTCTCGCGCGAGGAATTTGTCCGGCATTGGGTCGAGGTTCACGCCCCGCTGGCCCATGCCGTCCCCGGCTTGCGCCGCTATGTGCAGTCGCACATCCGCGCCGAGCCGACCCGGCCGGACATCGCGACAAATGAGATCGCGGCCGACGGCATCGCCGAATTGTGGTTTGACGATCAGGCCGCGCTGCAACGCGCCCACGCCTCGCCCGAGGCGCAACGCCTGTTTGCCGACGGCGCGCTGTTTATCGGCCGGATCAAGACCTTTATCGTCGAGGAGAAGGTGATCGTTCCGCGCGAAGCGGGATAGGGAACGGCGCCTTCCACACCCGCCCCGGCGCCTTCAGGCGAAATAGGAACCGCCGTTGACGTGCCAGGTCTGGCCCGTCACCTGGGCCGCATTGTCGGAGGCGAGAAACACCGCCGTTTGCGCAATATCCTCGGGCGTAGCGATATGGCCCAAGGGGATCGCGCCCGCCGCCGCGGCGATCTCGTTCTCGCTCATGCCGTAGCGCGGCTGAGCGGTATCGGTGAGACCGGGCGCGATGGCATTGACCCGGATGCGATGGGAGGCGAGTTCCAGCGCCATCTGCCGCGTCATCGCGACGATGCCGCCCTTGCTCGCGCAGTAATGGACGCCGCGCGGCGAGCCGCGAAAGGCTGCGCCCGAAGCGAGGTTGATGATCGACCCCGGCCGCCCGGCCGAGACCATCCGTTTTGCGACCGCCTGGGCGCAAAAGCAGGACCCTTTGAGATTGACGCCGAGCACGTGATCCCAGTCGCGCTCGCTCATGTCGAGAAACGGCACGCGGGGAAAGACGGCGGCATTGTTGACGAGCACGTCGATGATCCCGAGACCGCTCTCGACTGCGGCGACCATCGCCGCAACCTCGCCGACCCGGCCGACATCGGCCTTGACGGTCAGCGCGCGCCGGCCGTGCCCGCGCACCTCGGCGGCGACGGCCCCAGCGGCGGTCTCATCGTCCAGCCAGTTGACCGCGATATCGGCGCCGGCCGCGGCAAAGGCGACCGCCATCGCGCGGCCGATCCCCTGCTGCGCCCCGGTGACGAGAACAATCTTCCCCGTCATTGGCATCTCCCTACCTCCCGTCAGAAGCCCGACTCACGCCGCGGCAGCCGGCGCCTGCGGCACGGTGCGCCAGAATTCCGGGTCGTGGCCAAAAAAGAGGCGCGCTCCGCCCCGTTCCAGCGCCTCCAGCCGGTCGAGCGATGAGAGCATCGCCACGCGATCGTGAACGTAACGCGGCAGGCGGCGCTCGCGCAGGGTACGGCAGAAATAGCAGGCGTCAGCCGCGAGCACGACCTCGCCGCGGTCGAGCCGCAACCGCAGCGACTGATGCCCCGGGGTGTGCCCATGCGTCGGCAGGCACACCACCGTGCCGTCGCCAAAGACATCGTGCTCGCCGTCAACGAGGCGCAGCTTGTGGCCGAGATCAAAATCGCGCGGGTTGTAGCCGAGCCGCGCGGCGCTGTCGGGGTCAGTGCCTGCTTCCCATTCGCGCCGTTGCACCAGGAGGGTCGCGTTGGGGATCAGCGCATTGCCGCCGACATGGTCAAAATGAAAATGCGAATTGATGAGGAGGTCGATCGCGCCGGGGTCGCAGTTGATCGCCTGGAGCCGCGCGCTGACCTCCTCGCCGGGCTGAAAATCGATGCGGAACAGCCCGGCGAGCCGAGCGCCGAGCCGCCCGCCGGGGTCGTGCTGGCAATCGGGGTGCAACCCGGTGTCAAACAGCGCCCGGCCCTTCGGGTGTTCGATCAGATAAACCGGGATCGGCAGAGTGATCTCGCTCTCGCCGCCTTCCATCAGACGGGCGTATTCGCCGGTCAACGTGCCGCAGGTAAAGGCGTAGAGCCTGACCGTCATCGCCACCTCCGATCGGTTGCTTCAGCCCGTGCTCCGCGAATTCCGGCAGTGTGCGGGACCGGGATCGCCGCGTCGAGAGGTTCCTGAGCGACGCCCTTGCCGGCGCGGGGTGGACAGCGCCCGGCGCCGGTGGGACACTCACCACGCCAGTCGCGCTCGGATCAAGACCATCAGCCCCGGTCTGCCTGCACTCACCCCTTCACGGTGACCGATGCCGCTCAACGCGCTGTTTCAGCCCCGCTCGATCGCCGTCATCGGCGCCTCGGAAAAGCCCACGGTCGGCCGCCGGATCGTCGCCTCGCTCGATCGCATCGGCTTTGCCGGCACGATCTCCCCGGTCAACCCCGGATATCCGAGCGTCCTTGGCCATCCCTGCTATCCGAGCCTGGCCGATCTGCCCGAGGCGCCGGACGTTGCCGTGTTCTGCATCAGCCACGCGCGCATCCGCGATGCCTTTATCGCGGCGGCAAAGCGCGGGATCAGGGGCGCGGTCATCTATGACGGCGGCTTTGCCGAGCAGGGCGAGGAGGGCCGCCGATTGCAGGACGAAATCGTCGGTCTCTGCCGTGAAGCCGACATCGCGCTGTGCGGCCCCAACTGCATGGGCGTCCTCAACCCGCACCATCCGAGCACCACCTATCTGCAGGAATTGCGCGATCCCGCGGGTCTCGCCGGCACTGTCGGCATCGTCTCGCAGAGCGGCGGGTTCTGCGTCAGCCTCCTGGCCGACACGCGCCGTTTTGGCTTCAGCCATCTCGTCTCGTCCGGCAATGAAGCCGTGATCGCCACCGCCGACTATCTCGAACATCTCGTCGAGGACCCGCAGACAAGGGTGATCGGGACGTTTATCGAGACGATCCGCCACCCCGAGCGGTTTGTCGCCGCACTTGACCGCGCCGCTCTTCTCGGCAAGCCGGTGGTCGCCTTGAAGGTCGGCCGCAGCGCGCGCAGCGGACGGTCGATCCCAACCCATACCGGCGGAGCCGCCGGCGCGTTCGCAGCGGCCGCGGACCTGCTGCGGGCGCATCGCGCGATCGCGGTCGGCGATCTTGTCGAATTCACCGAGGTGCTGGCGGCCTGCCAGGAGGACAAACGACCGGCCGGGCGCCGCATTGGGATCATCACCGCCTCGGGCGGTCTCTGCGAGGTGATCCTCGACATTGCCGAGGTCGCGGATCTCGCCGTGCCGCCGCTGCCGGCAACCGCACGGGCCGGGATTGTCGAACGCATCGGCCCCATCACCGGCGACGGCAATCCGCTCGACGCCTGGGGGAGCGGCACCTTCACCGCCAACCTGCCGCAGGTGTTGCGCCTCTTTGACGCGAGTCCGGATCACGACATCATCGTGTTCTGCCGCGACGACAGCGAGGACCGGGCCTTTGACACTCCGGAACTGGGGCAGAGCTATCTCGACGCCTTTGCCGAGGCCGCGTCGCGCAGCCGGAAACCGCATTACCTGCTGCACACGCGGCCGGGGGTTCTGGACCGCGCGGTGGTGGCGCAGATGAGGGCGCATGGCATCGCCGTCGTCGGCGGGTTGCGCGAAGGGTTGGTGGCGATCGATCGGCTGGCGCGCCTTGCCGGCCGGGCCAATTCATAGCAAAGGGAGGGCGCTGTGGCCGAACCCGTGGTGCTGTACGAGACCGACGAAAAGGTCGGCATCATCACTCTCAACCGACCGAACAAGCTCAACGCCATCAGTGCCGAGTTGCGGCACGCGCTGGTTGAGGCATTTGCCAAGGCCGACGCCGAGCCAAGGACCAGCGTTGTCCTGCTGCGCGCCGAGGGGCGCAGCTTCTGCGCCGGCTACGATATCGGGGCGGGCGGACCCGGCGCCGACGACTGGCGCCGCGATCCGACGCGGGCGCACGATCACCTTTTTCCCGAACTCGAATTTGAGATGACGCCGTGGCTGATGAAAAAGCCGGTGATCGCTGCGGTGCAGGGTCATGTCCTGGGCGGCGGCTGCGAGCTGGTCATGCTGTGCGATCTGACCATCGCCGCCGACAACGCGATGTTTGGCGAACCCGAGGTGCGCTTTTCGAGCGTCGGCCCGGCGCTGGTGATGCCGATGATCATCGGCTATAAAAAGGCGCGCGAACTGCTGTATTTTGGCGATCAGATCGATGCCCAGAGCGCGCTGTCGCTGGGCATGGTCAATCGCATTGTGCCCTTGGCCGAGTTGCGGGCGGCGAGCCTGGGCTATGCCAAGCGCCTCTCGCTGATCTCGCCCGAGGCGCTCTATGCGGCGAAGCGCGGGATCAACCGCGGCGCCGACGCCGCCGGGTTTCGCACCGCGATCTACGCCGGTCTCGATGTCTTGGGGCCGCTTTACGCGACCGCGACCGAATTTGGCGCGCGCTTTCGCGAGATCGTGGAGGCCGAGGGCGTGCCCGCCGCGGTCCGCTGGCGCGCTGCGCAGTTCAAGGAATAACCGCGGCAGGCTGCGTTTTTCTGGGATTGTGAGGCAATGCACCGGGAAAGGATGAGGGTCCCATGATCATCGACTGCCACGGCCACTACACCACCTCGCCGCGCCCGCACGAGGGATGGCGCACCGAGCAGATCGCGGCGCATGCGGCCGGCAAGCCGCCGCCGCCGCGTCCGACCATGACCGATGGCGAGATCCGCGCGACGATCGAGGGCGGCCAGCTCAAGATCCAGCGCGAGCGCGGCACCGACCTGACGATCTTCTCCCCGCGCGCCGCCGGGATGGGGCATCACCTCGGCGACGCCAGCACCAGCGAAGCCTGGGCCAGCGCCTGCAACGAGTTGATCCATCGCGTCTGCACGTTGTTCCCAAAGAATTTTGTCGGGGTGGCGATGCTGCCCCAGAGTCCACGCGTTCCGCCCAGAAACTGCCTCGCCGAGATCGATCGCGTAGTCAACGAATACGGCTTTGTCGGCGTCAATCTGAACCCCGATCCCTCCGGGGGAAACTGGCAGGACCCGCCGCTGTCCGACCGCACCTGGTATCCGATCTATGAGAAGATGGTGGAATACGACATTCCCGCCATGATCCATGTCAGCGCCGCCTGCAATCCGGCCTATCACACGACGGGATCGCACTACTTGAACGGCGACACGGTCGGCTTCAACCAGTTGATGACCTCATCCGTGTTCAAGGATTTTCCGACCATCAAGTTCATCATTCCGCACGGCGGCGGCGCCGTGCCCTACCACTGGGGCCGCTACCGCGGTCTGGCGCAGAACGCCAATCTCGGGCTGCTGTCCGATCTGATGCTGCACAACGTCTTTTTTGACACCTGCGTCTATCACCTGCCCGGCCAGGAGCTCCTGGCCAAGGTCATCCCGGCCGACAACATCCTGTTTGCCTCCGAGATGATCGGGGCGGTGCGCGGCATCGACCCGGAAACGGGTCAGGCTTACGATGACACCAAGCGCTACATCGACCAGCTTCCGCTGAGCGCGGCGGACAAGGCAAAGATCTTCGAGGGCAATGCGCGCCGCGTCTACGGCCGCCTGTCCCGGGTGATCGAGAAGCAGGCCGCGACGGCGCGTTGAGAACCTGTTCTGGCAGGGAAAGTGGCGGAATGCCCCCGTGGGCCTTTAGCCCGCGGGTGGCGCCGGGGTTTTCCGCCCTGCGATGCTTCCAGGAAGCGTAGGGCGGAAGAGCGTAGCGTATTCCGCCGACTTTGCGGGTGCTCGCCGGCGCTCAGCGCGGCGCCGGCGCCAGCGCGTCAAAGGACTGCGGGTTGGCGGTCGCTTCCTCTTCCGTGAAGCCCATCGCCGCGAGAAATGCGGCGCGCACCTCGGCCGGCTGACCGATCTGAAAGATGTAGCCTTGCAGACCGCGGCGGGCGAGCGGGTTGGTCATCATCTCGGCGTGGGTGAACCCCTCGATAAACGCCTGGCGCTCCGCGACCGGCAGCGTGATCGCGCGGTTGACCTCGGGATCGCGGACGATCGCCTTGGGGTCCTCGCCCCGTTCGACCCTCTCGATATCGTCGAGAAAGCGGCGGCGAACCATGACGATGCCGCGGTCGCTCGGAGCGAGATATTCCTTTGAGCGATCGGCGATCCGGCCCTGCCCGACCCAGGTGATAAAATCCTGGTTCATCACATGGGTGGTGACCCAGCGCCCGGTCTCGGGATCGGTGATCGGCCCCTGCCAGGTCGGAATGCTGTTCTGCACATAGGGTTCGCGCTCGTACGGCACGCGGCTGAAATGCCACATGACGCTGAGCGTGTTCTCGTCATCGACCGGCACGCGAAACTCGACGTGATTGCCGGTGAACAATCCGTTTGGCCACAGGCACACCCGGCCGATCGTCCATAGCCGGTCATGCTCGCTGGTATCGGTGCGGATGCGCTTGTATTGGAACCCGAACTCGAATTCGTTGAAATCGAGCTTGAGGTGCTTTGGCGTGTAGGGGCCGGTGGCGCCGTCAAGGCGCACGCTCCAGTTCGAGTGGGTCCATTCGAAATGCACCGGGTCGATCGAGTTTTCCTGGCACTGAAACCAGTTGCACGGGATCTCGGCCTTGACGATCTGGCGGAAGCCGTTTTTCCAGGTGAAGAATTCCCAGTTTGGCACGAGCGGACGCGGCTCGGGACCGAGATAGGCCCAGAGAAGCCCGCCGCGTTCCTCGACCGGGTAGGCCTTGATGCGGATCTGGTCGCGCAGCCGCGCTTCCGGGTGCGCCACATCTTCATAAGGCTGCGCCAGACAGCTTCCGTCCGCGCCGTAAAGCCAGCCATGATAATTGCAGCGCAGCCCGCACTCCTCGACATAGCCATAGCTGAGATCGGCGCGGCGATGCCGGCAATGCCGATCGAGGAGACCGTAGCGGCCGCCGAGATCCTTGTAGAGGACGAGATCCTCGCCCATGAGGCGCACCGGCAGCGCGCCGGGCTTGTCGAGTTCGCTGGCGCCGGCGATCGGCCACCAGTAGCGGCGCAGCAGATTGCCCATCGGCGTCCCGGCGCCGGTCTGGGTCAGGACATCCCAGCGGCCGCTGCCCCGCTCGGGGCGGTTTTCGTTTGGCATGATCGAGTCCATCTGCCGAGCCAACCCTCGCTGAACGCGCCCTCGGCTATAGCACCAGAGGCGCCGGAATGATACCGGCAAGGCCGGGCGGACCGCGCCATCCCGCCATGCTCGCCAGAGGCGGCTGCGCCGCCGCCTCGGCCCCGGCGATGCGGCCAAAGACGATCGGCGCGGTGGTGGAATTGCCGCCGACGCGGCCCATGCCGTGAACCCCGCCGGCAACCTCGCCCACGGCGTAGAGGCGCGGGATCGGCGCGCCCCAAAGGTCGATCACCCGCGCCCACGCGTCGATGCGCAAGCCCCCGGCGGTGAAATGCACTGCCGGCCAGTGCGCGATCGCATAGCAGGGGCCGTCGCCGAGCGGCAGCATCGCCGGCGCCAGCGGTCGGGCAAAATCGGCATCGCTCCCGACGGCCAGAAACTCGGAAAAACGTCGCGCCGCCGCGGCGAGCGCATCGTCGGCAAGACCGAGCGCATGGCTCAATTCGGTGAGCGTCGCGGCGCGCCGGATGCGGCCTTGCGCGAGCAGATGGGCGATCTCGGCCGCGGTCTCATCCTCGCTCACCCGCGCCAGCATCGCCTCGGTAAAGATCGTATAGGCCGGCCGGTGTCCGATCGCGACTACGGCCTGCGAGACGGCGTCGTGCGGCGCCTCCTCATCGACAAAGCGCCGGCCGGCGCGCGAGACGATGATCGCGCCATGCC
>JBOHMF010000161.1:0-8909 GCA_050730055.1 Allostellaceae bacterium | reverse complement strand
TCCTTCATAAAACCCGACATCCAGGGTAGAGCAGGGTAGAGCGGGGTGGGGTGGGTCGAGCAGTTACGATAAAGGCGCCTTGTTCCTCTCCCGCAAAGGCGCCGAGCATTCGCGCCTTTGCGTCCTCCGCCGAGGAAATGCCGATCGTCACCGTGGTCATGGAGAACTCCACTCGTCGATTGCATTCCAGAAATCCGTCACCAGTTGCACCAAGCTCGTGAAAGTATAGTGGACTTCCTCGGTTCCGATGTTCTTGTGATCGCCATTTCCAGTTTCATTGTCGAAACGCAGAACGCATACCCCCTCGACGACAAAGGCCAAGCGGTATTTGAAGCCGTGCGTGCTCCCTGGCACCGGGCTCGGCAATTGCCAGATCACGATGTCGGCAAACCGGCCTTCGCCGAGGATGCGCCTTTCGCGGAGCAACAGCCGTACCGACATGTTGGCATTCATGCCAACAAGCGCAACCCTGTCAATGCTCCGTAAGTGCCCCTACGGCAGCGCGCCCGATCCGGCATAGCGGCGCCAGGCGCTCATCTGCACCGCCGAAGTCAGGCAGTGGACGACGACTGGCTTTGTCTTGATGGAAAAGGCGCGGGCGAGCGCTTCGGACGCCTGCTCCGGCTCATTGACCTCGATGACACTCTTGGTCACGTCCGCGAGGAGGCGCGAATAATTCTGTTCCTGCAACGCGAGGCGGCCAAAATCGCGGCGCTCGACCTGGCCGACCAGCATGACCAGCGGCGTTGCGTCGTGATAGGCCGAGTGCAGCGCCACCATCGCGTTTGACAGCCCCGGCCCGCGCGAGACCACGGCGACCCCGGCGCGGTCGCGCAACCGGCCGTCGGCCGCCGCCATGTAGCCGGCGCCGCCCTCGTGCCGGCAGACGACGAGGCGGATCGCATTACGCTCGACCAGAACGCTGGTCAGCCCGACATAGCTCTCGCCGGGAACGCAATAGATCTGATCGACTTCGTGCGCTTCCAGGCTCTCGGCCAGGAGGCGGGCAACGGTTCGGGTCACCGGTCATTCTCCACGGCGGCAGGCTCGACAAGGCATATCCAGGTTTCGTGCGCCCCGAAAGGGCGAATTCCGTTCAGCCCGGCGCGACCAGGAGGCGCCGGGCGCGGGCGCGGATCTCGTCCGGCACCGGGGCCGGGCGGCGCGCGTCGAGATCGAGCAGCACCCCGAACTGGCCGAGCCGGGCCAACTCTTTGCCGCTCTTCGGATCGGACAGGCGATGGGTGAGCCGGATCGACGAATTGCCGAGATGGGCGATGCCGGTCTCGATCCGATAGGGGTCGCCAAGACGCAGGGTCCCGACGATGGCGAGCGCGAGTTCAAAGGTCGAATAGCCGCGGCGCTGCCGCTCCATAAAACCCGCATCCAGGCCGATCGCCGCGAGCGCCTGCCAGCACGCGTCCGTAAAACGATGGACAAAGGCGCCGAGAGAAAAAACCCCGCTCTCGTCGAGATCGCCGGGCATCGCCCGGCCCCGCGCGGTCGGGACAAAACCGGCCGATCCCGCCGGCTCGGGGCGGCGCTCGATCGGGGGTCCCGGCCACTCGGCGAGGTTCGCAGCCAGCGCGGCGGACATCCCGGCCGGGAGCGGCGCGTCCCACGACTCCTCGATCCAGGTCACGACCTCGCCGTTGGCAGAATCGACAAATCGGTGCCCGAAGCGCACGGGCGAGCCAAACCCGATCAGGGCGCTCTCGATGTGATAGGCGGCACCGGCCCTGAGTTCCCGTACAAAGCGCACAAAAAAGCGGCGCCCCGCCAGCGCCGCTCGCCGGACCTCGCCGAGTCCCATCTCCTCAGTGTATTCGAGCCCGGCCTCGCCGAGACGATCAAAATAACAGCCGATCGTGAAATGCTCGGTCACATCGCATTGCCACGGCGCGACACTGCCGCGACAGGTCTCGCCCCAACCGCTCATGGCCGATTTCCCCCGTTCTCGTGCCGGCGGCAGAGGTCGAGAAGGATGGCAAGGCTCGGCCAGTCCTCGCATCGATCGACTGCGTGCTCGACCGCCGCGGCGCCCTCGGAGGTCAGCACCGTCCCGGCCAGTTCGCGGAATTTCGCGCGAATTTCCGCTTCGTCAAAGGGCCGCGCAAAATCGCCGCGGTGGCTGTCGCACGAGCGCGTGGCTTGGCGGCCGTCGGCCAATGTCAGCGTGACCCGCGCCGGCCTTTGCCGCGGCGCAACGGCGCTCATCGCCGGGTCCTCGGATATGTGGACGCGAGGGCGCAGCGCGGCGATCGCAGGATCGGCGAGCGCGGTATCGTCAAGCGCCGAAAACCCGGCGTGGCCGCGCACGACCATCGCCGCGGCGGCGTGCGGCAGCGAGTATTTCGAAGCAAAATAATTGGGCGGGTCGGGATTTTTCATCACCGACGCGAAGCGGTAGGTCGCGACCTCGATGAGCGCGATCTCATCCGGGCGCGGATGCAATTCGGCCAGGATCTCGGCCAGACAATCGAGCGCCGGGTGGATCGGGTTGCAGCAGGCGTAGAGCCGGAAATAGTTGCGGGTGATCTCCCAGCGCGCACCCAGCCCGTCGAGCAGACCGTCAGTGGCAAAGGCTGAGCCGACAAGCTGGCCGAGTGCCTCCTCGATCGCGTCCTCCTGCGCGGTGAAGCCGGCGAGCGCCAGTTCGGGAGCGAGCGCCGCGGCGTGGCCGCTCATCCCGCCGGCGATGTTGAGCGCGGTGGCACCGGCGACCGCATTGGTATAGCTCGGCGTCAGCAGCAGCACCGCGGCGAGGCGCATCGCCCGGCTGATCCCCCTGCCATCGAGACCATAAAGGCGCGCCCCCGCCGCCGCCGCCGCGAGCAGCAGGGCCTGACCGTTCTGGTGCGCCAGCGGGCGCGGCGTAAAGCCGCCCGCCAACCGCGCCGCGACCTCGTAGCCGAGGACAAAGGCGGCCAGGATCTCGCGCCCCGAGCGTCCGAGATGCTCGCCAAGCGCGAGGGCGCCCGGCAGCACCTGCATCGCCGCCTGGCCCGAGACCAGCCGCAGCCCCTCGCACAATTCGATCGCGCGTCCGGCAGTGCCGTTGAGAAGCGCCGCGGTGCGCGGGTCCTGGACCGGCCAGCCCGGCGCGTAGACCGTGGCGCCGCTCCCGGCGGTCGCAGCGAGGCGATCGCGCAACGCCCGCACCTCCGGCCGCTCCGACCCGGCGAGGATCACGCCCAGGGTGTCGAGCAGGACCAGTTTGGTGTGATGTTGCACGGGTACGGGCACGTCGTCCCACTGCGTCGCCGCGACAAAGGCGGCCAATTCCTCGATCTGCCGGCCCATTTCTCAAACCCCCTCGTTAACGGCGCGCCGCGATCAGCAGAAACATCGGGCGCCGGCGCTCGTCGGCCCAGGCCGGCTGCGCCGCGATCTGCTCCGGCATCGGCCCCCACTCCTCGACACGCAACAACGCAAAGCCGAGCCGCAGCAGCAGGTTGACCTGGCTCGCCAGGGTCCGGTGCCACTTGATGACGCCCTTTGCCAGCCAGTCGATCGAGCGCGACCCCTCCTCCAGATAGCCCTCGACGGGCCAGACCTTGCGGCCCGCGGCGTCGCTCAGCCAGCGCGGGTCGGAGGGGGCGGTGTAGATCGGATGCTCGACCGAGAACACGAGGCTGCCGCCGCGGACCAGCGCGCGCCGCACCTGCGCCATCAGCCGGTCAAGATCGGCGACATAGTGCAAAGCCAGAGAACTGTAGACCAGATCAAACGATGCCGGCGGCAGTTCAAGGCGCTCCATATCCGCGCAGGCGTAGGTGATCGCCGCATCCGCAGTCTCGGTCTTGGCGCGCGCCAGCATCTTCTCCGAGACATCGATGCCAAGGACGGAGGCCGCCCCGGCTTGCCGCGCCCAGCGGCAGAACCAGCCAAAGCCGCAGCCGAGATCGAGCACCGCGCGATCGCGCAGATCGGGTATGAGGGCGCGCAAGGCCGGCCACTCCGGGGCGCCGTCGAGACCGTGGACGGAGCGCGGCAGCCGGCTGTAGCCGGCAAAGAAGCCCTCGTCGTCGTAGATGTTCTGCGTCATTCTTCGCGTACAAGATTGGCCCGCACCAGGGCAGCGGGGAGGATAGCTTATGAACCGCAGGCGCGTCCTCACCTTGGCGGGGACGGTGCCGCTTCTCTCCACCTTCGGGTACGGTTCGCCGGGCCCGCGTTCTGGGGGCGCAACTACCCGCGGCTACAGGCCGTCAAGGCCAGATATGACCCCGATGGCCTCTTCTTTGTCCACCACGGCGTCGGCAGCGAGGACTGGAGCGCCGACGGGTTTACCCGGATCTGAGCCCCGATCGCAGACCCGATCGCAGAATGGATTAAGCGAAGCGATCCGCGGGCTATGCTGCGACGGTCCGTTGGTGCTATGCCCGCGGACATCTATCCTGCCCGAATGGTGGGTTTCCTCCGGCTTTCGCCGGGGTCAACCCACCCTACGGGCCGGGACGCCGTTCGCTACCTGGCGGCGCGCTGCGGGATCAGGCAGAAGCCCTGCGCCTCGATGCCGAGCGCCGGGTTGAACTTGCTGCGGAAATTTTCGAGCGCGGCCACCGCGGTTAATTCGACGATCTGGGCCTCGGTGAAGTGCTCTTTGAGCCGCGCGAACAGCGCGTCATCGACCTTCTGATCGGTGTACGTCATCCGCTCGGCATATTCGAGCGCCACCTTTTCCGCCGCACCAAACCGCGCGCTGGTGCGCCAGTCCGCCAGTTCCGCCACCTTTTCCGCACCGCCCTCTTCATCCATCACACGGATGGAATTGATGTCGATTCAGAACGGGCAGCCGTTGATCGAGGCGATGCGCAGCGAGACAAGCGGCGGTAAGGCTGGAGGCAGCAACCCCGACTGTCTGATCGCGGCGCCCATCGCCCGCGCGGCGGCGAGGATCGGCGGGCAGTGCGCCATGATCTTGGAGGTGTTGAGGAGGTCGCCAAAGGTCGTGCGGTCCCTCTCAAAGGCTTCCTTGAGAAGCGGATCGCCGCCGTCGTCCTCGATTTCGCGTACTCTCGGCATTCTTATTCCTCCCGGTCTGCCGCAGGAGCGTTGAGCGGTGGATCAGCCACCGCTCCTTGGGGTTATAATCGGGCGCCGCACAGCGAGGGAGAGAAAAATGGCGCTGCCCCCGTCGAGCCGTTTCCCGTTCGCCCCTGATCTGACGATCTGCCGCGTCTTGAACGGGATGTGGCAGGTCTCGGGCGCGCACGGGGCGATCGACCCCGGCCGCGCCGTCGCGGCGATGTTCCGCTATCACGAGGCCGGGTTCACAACCTGGGATCTGGCCGATCATTACGGGCCGGCCGAGGATCTGATCGGCGAATTCCGCCGGCAGTTTGCCGCCCGCCACGGCGCCGAGCGGCTCTCGGAGATCCAGGCGTTTACAAAATGGGTGCCTTATCCGGGTGCGATGACGCGGCGGATTGTCGAGGATGCGATCCAGGTGTCGCTCCGGCGCATGGGTGTCGAGCGGCTCGATCTCTTGCAGTTCCACTGGTGGGATTACGCCGACAGGCGCTATCTCGACGCGCTGCGGCACCTCGCCGATCTCGCGCAGGAAGGCAGGATCCGCCACCTTGCTCTGACCAATTTCGACACCGAGCGCCTCGGCGTCATCCTCGCCGCGGGCATCCCGATCGTCTCCAACCAGGTGCAGTATTCGCTCATCGACCGCCGGCCGGAGGCGCGCATGGCCGCGCTGTGCCAAGGGCACGGCGTCACCCTCCTCGCCTATGGCACGCTGTTGGGCGGGTTGCTGTCGGAGCGCTATCTCGGCCGCCCCGAGCCGCGGCGCGCCGAACTCGATACCGCCTCGTTGCAGAAATACAAACAGATGATCGACGCCTGGGGCGGCTGGACCCTGTTTCAGGAACTGCTGGCGGCGCTGAAGCGGGTCGCCGACAGGCATGGCGCCGGCGTCGCTAATGTTGCTGTGCGTTCCATATTGGACCGCCCGGCCGTCGCCGGCGTCATTGCCGGCGCCCGGCTCGGGATCGCCGAGCACATCGCCGACAATGCGCGCACCTTTGACCTCGCGCTCGACGGCGAGGACCGTGCCGCGATCGACGCGATCCTCGGCAGGTCGCGCAACCTGATGCAGGTGATCGGCGATTGCGGCGACGAGTACCGCTAGCGGCCCGGCTCAATCGGTGACGGCGATCGCCTCGATCTCGATCATGAAGTCGCGGCCGGCGAGCCGTTTGACTTCAACGGTTGTGCTCGTCGGGGTGGCCGCTCCGAAATAGCGCAGGCGCACGTCGCCGTGTTTCGCATATTCCTCGTAATCGGTGACATAGGTGTTGGTCTTGACGATATCGGCGAGGCTGGCGCCGGCCGCTTCGAGACAGCGCTTCAAATTCTCGCCGACCTGCTGGATCTGGGCGCGCATGTCGCCCGGACGCACGCAATTGCCCTCGGCATCGCGGGCCAACTGACCGGCGACAAAGATCATCCGGCCGGTGCCGCTGACGCTCACGACATGGGTATAGGCCGGCTGCCCCGCCCGCATCACGATATGAGCGCCTTGCGGCTGAATCTTTTCTCGTTTGATCGCCATGCTGTCCTCCCGCTTTGAGGGGCGGCGATCATAGGCGCGATCCCTCCCGTGCGGGAGCGGATGTTTTCCGGGCGCGCGATCCTGCGGTAGCATCGCCGCGAGACCCGAACAGCGAGACGGCGATGACCCTCGAAAATCTGCGGCACGGCATCTTTCTCCCGCCCTTTCACCCGATGGAGGAGAATCCGACCGCCTGTCTCGACCGCGATCTCGAACTGATCGCATGGCTCGACCGCCTCGGCTTTCACGAGGCATGGATCGGCGAGCATCATTCCGCCGGGTTTGAGATCATCCCCTCGCCCGAGATCTTTATCGCCATCGCAGCCGAGCGCACCAAGTACATCCGCTTTGGCACCGGCGTCGTCTCGCTCCCCTATCACAACCCGCTGATGGCGGCCGACCGCATCATCCAACTCGACCACCATACGCGCGGGCGGGTCATGTTCGGGGTCGGCCCGGGGCTTCTCGCCTCGGACGCGATCATGCTCGGCATCGACCCGATGGTGCAGCGCGACCGCATGGCCGAAGGGATCGACGTGATCCTGCGCCTCTTCAAGGGCGAGACCGTCACCGAAAAGACCGACTGGTACACCCTCGTCAATGCCCGGCTGCATTTGCCGCCTTATACAAAGCCCCACCCCGAGGTCGCCGTGGTCAGCGCGGTGACGCCCTCGGGCGGCCGGCTTGCCGGCAAATACGATCTCGCGATGATCTGCGTCGCCGCGACCAATCCCTTTGGTTATGACGCGCTCGCCAGCAACTGGAAGATCGCCTGCGACATCGCCGCCGGGCACGGCCGCACGATGGACCCGCAGCGGCTGCGCCTCGTCGGCCCGATGCACCTCGCCGAGACGCGCGACAAGGCCTGGGCGAACGCCCGCTTTGGCTTTGAGCGCTATCTCGATTATCTCAACAACAATCAGCGCCGTTTTGCCGTGCCGGCCGGGGCCGATCCGCTCCAGTGGTTTGCCGACAACAAGTTTGGTGTTGTCGGCACGCCCGATGACGCGATCGCGCTGATCGAGCGGCTTTATGACAAGCAGGGCACCTTTGGCGTCTTTTTGCAGCAGGCGCACAACTGGGCCGACTGGGAGGAGACCAAGCGCTCCTACGAACTCTATCAGCGCTTTGTCATGCCACATTTCAGCCGGCTCAATGCGCCGCGCCGCGACTCCTACGAATGGTGCGGCGCGAACCGCGACGAATTCGGCGCCCAGCGCCAGGCCGCGGCGCGCGCGATGTTTGACAAGCACGAGGCCGAAGAGAAGGCGCGGCGATCGGGACCGCCGCACCGCTTCTGAGGCGCCGAGGCCGCGCTTTCCCCGCCGCTTGCGGGAGCGCGCCGCGCCGGCTCAGGCGCCGCCCATCGCCAGCATGCCGATGCGGACGAGCACGAGACCGGCGGCGAGAAACAGATAGGCCCGCAGCACGATCAGCCAGACCCGCTCGGAGAGACTCAACTGCCGCGGCGGCAACTCGGCCAGCGGCGGCATGCGCCAGACCGCGCGCAGCGCCTTGTCGGCCGCCGCCGCGACCGGCTTCCCGCGGCGCCCGGCGCCGGTCGCGACCCAGCCGACGATCGCCAGCGCGCCGCCACCGCCGAGAAGGACGAGGATCGCCTCGTCGCTGAGGCCAGGCAACAGCACCGCGGCGGTCAGGATCATCGACAGGATGATCAGCACCGCGATGACAAGGCCGGTAAAGAGGTTGTACCAGCGCCCGTTGATCCACGGGCCGAGCACGGCCTCGTCGTTGCACAACAGCAGAAGAAACACCGTCGCGCTCGGCAGCAGCACGCCGGCGAGGCTCTGCACCGCGTTGGTCAACAGGCCGAGCGGTGTGCCCGGGGTCAGGACCAGCGCCGCGGCGAGACCGATCAGCCCGCAGTAGATGGTGTAAAAGAGCTTGGATTCGCTCGGCTTGTTGTGCAGCGAATGGCCGAGATCGAGCACGTCCCCGACGGCATAGGCAGTCGCCAGCGACACCGCCGCGGCGCCGATGATGCAGGCGTCAACGAGAGCCAGCGCAAACAGAACCCCCGGCAATTCGCCGACATGATGGGCGATCCCGGCCGCCACCGCCCCGGCGTCGATGAAATGGCCGGCTTCCGCATGACCGGCAAAGGTTGCCGCGGTGAAGGCCATCATCGCCACCGCGCCCACCATCACCAGCACGATGCCGATCCACAGATCGGTGCGCTCGTAAGGGATGAAGCGCGGGGTGATGCGCTTGTCGATGACATAGCTCTGCTGAAAAAAGAGCTGCCAGGGCGCGATCGTCGTCCCGACAATCGCGATGATCAGCAGCATGACATCGGCGAGCCTGCCGCCCTTTGGCAACTCCG
>JBOHMF010000160.1:0-8933 GCA_050730055.1 Allostellaceae bacterium | reverse complement strand
GATCTTGGTGGGCGCCGCGACCGGGCTGAGAAACCTGGCTTCGCTCACCAAAAAGGACGAGCCAGCTGCGGCAGCGGCGAGGATGTCGGGCTTCAGCCGGTCGAGATGGGCGATCAGCGGATCGCCCTTGGGCGGGAACGGATAGGTCGGCCTCGGCAGCTTTGCGAGAGCCGCACTCGCATCACGGACGCGGTCGCCCTCGATCAGCCCGAGGCGGTTGTCGTTGAACCAGCAGATCCTCATCGCGTCTTCCCTCTTCGCTTGCGTCGATCTGTCCCGGCGGTACGGGGCGGACGCTAAACCGGCCTGAGACCGACTGCGAAGTGGTTGTGCTCCCGCGCCCGCTCCGGGTCGAAGCCATGCCACAACGGGGACGCCCCCTATCCTCAACGTGGTCTGCGGCCGATGCCGCCCATTGCGTCGGGAACAGGGACCCGGTTCATCATGCCCCCGCCTCATGGAGCAGTTCGACGGCTTTGAGGTGGTCGCGCACGATGATGTCGAGAATGTCCGGCGGCGGCGCGCTGCCTTCCGCCGTCAGCAGGCGGCCCGGCCGCTCCGGCGCGCGACCGAAGCCGCAGGGCGCAGCGAGACCGAAGTTTCCGAGATACCGCCGCGCGGTTTGCAGCTGGCGGCGCAGGCCGTCGGCATCGTGCAGATGATGGATGGCGCCGAGATAGACCTTGGCGTCCGGCGCCCGCAGCCGTTCGAGCGGCGCGAAAAACGCTTCTTCCGCGGTGCCGAGCGTCGGCAGATGCAGAAAATCGACGCGCCGGCCCGAGGCCGCCGCCATCGCGTTGAGCAGGATGACGCTGCCGCCGAGATCGGGCGGCTGGCGCGACGGCCAGCCGCTCAGCGTGCCGAAGCAGCCGTGGTAGCCGAGCGCGACCCCTTCCGGGATCGCGGGCGCGATTTCTGCCGCCGGCGCCGCCAGCCGCGCGACCAGCGCCTCGGCCGCCGCCGCACCCTCGCGCGCCAGCACGGTATCGACCAGGCGGTTCTCGACCGCGAGGTCCCACTGGATCGCCAGTTCCTGCGGCGGGATCAGCGCGACCATCTTGGCGATTTCAGCGCGCAACGCGGCGGTGACGCCGGGCGCGACTTTCGTGGAGTCGGCGGGGTCGGGAAAGAACAGCCCGATCGCGCTATAGGTCAGCGGCAGGCAGACCTGAAACCGCACACCCGGCGGGATGACGCCTTCCTTCTGCAGCTGGCGGAACACGAAATGCGAGCTGACCGCGTCTTTTGTATAGCCAAGCCGCCACCCCGGATCGCCAAACCGCACCTCAGCAACGCCCGGCTTGACGCGGAACTGGAACTGGTCGTGCATGCCCAACGGCCGCCAGCTCTCGACCCCGTTCGCGTCAGGTGCCGGCCGGCGCAGCGTTTCGATCTCCGGATGGCCGTTGAAAACGCGGTAGGCGAGGCCGTCGATCCAGTACCGTCGGTCACCGACTTCGCCGTCAGGCATAGAGGCGAGATAGGGCCCGAGCGGACCGCCGACCCGGCGGAACACCTGTTCCGGCGTATCAAGCGGAATGCTGCCGACCAACAGTAGATCGCCCGCCATCGTCGCCTCCGCTCCCTGTTGCTATGTCTCGCCCCCACCTCTCGCGCGCTGCGGACGAGAGGGGGGAGCTTGCGCTCCTGGTTGTTGAAGGGGAAGCGATCGGTTGGGAAGCGCGATGCGAACCCGCATCGGGGACTGAGGCAAAGCTGTTGTCCCGCGTCGCAAGTGTCAGGAAGAACTCTGTGATCCTTGACGAAGCACGTCAATCAATGGGAATTGCGACCCTACCCTGACGCGAATGTCCGCGCCTGCCTGACGTGGCGTTGGGGTATGCTCCAACCTGACAACGACGCCGGTTGCATAGGCGGCGCGCCGCGTCTCAGCGAGCCTGCGTCAGAACCGGATGATTGCGCCTCCGCCTCACCGAATGTGCGTTCATTCTCATCGAGCGCGCGTCAGTCGCCCCCGCCAGTCTCAGATAATGTGCGTCGGAAATGGCCGATGATTGCGCGTCGGGCCGTTCATCTTTGCGCGCCGGTATACCTATTACGAGATCTTCTGGCAACTGCTGAAAGTGTCTTCTGAAATCGACAATGACCTCCAACTTTTGCACGGTCCTGTCACCGGACGCCGATCGGTCGGGCGCGTGGGCATATGGCGCGACCGCCGCGCCGACGCCGCAACCGCAAGGTTGCGAACCGAGCCGCCAGTGCTTCCCAGCCCTAGATTACCCTTCAGCACCGATATTCCGCGAGCTTCGTGATGTACCACGTTCGCCGCACCTTGCAACCACCCCGTTTGGCTGCCCAGCATGATCGCTCATCCGTGTTTGGGAAGGGAGCCCAATCCAAGCTATGGTTGACGGGCAACCGCAACCTGAGTTTAATGCCAATTTAATATAAAAAGAAAAGGCGGGGAGAATGACGGTGATAAAGGAAGTTGGGGAAGCGTACCCCGAGAAGCCTCCAGGGCGCGCGGTTCCGCCGGTGCCGGAGATGCCGGCGCCGATCCGGCGATTGCAGCGAGGCGAACCGGCGCGAGCCAGCTTCTCGGTGGAGATCGAAACCGTCACGCCGATCCTCGGCGGCGCCCCGGAACCGCGCACAATCGACCAGGTCGATGTGATACGCGTGCCGACGATCCGGGGACATTTGCGCTTCTGGTGGCGGGCGCTGCAGCGCGACCCCGAACTCCTCGCCGATCCCGCAAAGCTCGCCGCCGCCGAGGCTGCGCTGTGGGGCAAGGCGGCCGACAACGCGGGAGGACGCTCGCCGGTCGAAATCCGGGTCGAGATATTGCACAGCTCGCAGATCGACCGCGACAACGTGGACGCCAACAGCGTCGCGGGCTACGCCCTGTGGCCCGCCCGTCAGGGCGAACAGGACCCGGCTCCCGCACCGCGGCGCCGGCCGGGGGTCAGGTTCCACTTGCACGTCACTGCGTCGGCATCCGTCCTGTGCGATGTCCGCAATGCCGTCCGCGCCTGGGTTCTGTTTGGCGGCTATGGCAGCCGAACGCGACGCGGCGTGGGCTCTCTGACCGTCGCGGGGGAGGAGGAGGAACAGGCCGAATGGCTGCCGCATCTGGATAATCCGGGTACGCTGATCGGGCGCAGCCAATTGCGATCCGGATTGAGCGTCGCGTTCGGCACCGATGTCCTCGCGCCGCTGACGACGCCCCGCGAGCCTTCTTTCCCCATTCTTGCCGGCGCATTCCTGGTGATCGGTGGCTTCAAGGAATCGGCAACGGATGTATGGACGCAGGCCCTCCAATGGCTGAGAGACTTTCGCCAACGCGAAGATTTTGCGCGAAATCCAGGCACCGCGCCTCTTCGGCCCGGCCGCTCGCGCTGGCCGGAACCCGACAAATTGCGCCGGCTCTTTGGCACTCATTCCGCTGCGCATGCGCCGCGCTATGACGCGAGTCCGGCCTGGCCGCGGGCGCAGTTCGGCCTGCCGATCCTCGGCCAGTTCAGCAACGCAAGGGGACCCGGAGAGCCGCCGAAATTCGAACTGACTTGGCAGGACGCCCGGGGAAAATTGCAGGACCGCATGGCGAGCCCGCTCATCATCAAGCCATTGCCGGTCGTCGGCGGCTTTTATCCCTGCGCGCTGTGGCTGATGCGCGGCTATCCGCCGGGCGAGGTCGTCGTGTTGCGGCAAGGGGGTAGAGCACAGGGCGCTGTCACGGGTTCGGAGGCCGTCTTCAGACCCGCATTGTCGGACGCCGACAAGACCGTCGCAGAGAAACTCAAGGCGCCTTGGGGCGGTACGCCGGACCTGCGCAACCCCTTTCTTTCGGCCGTGCTCAACGGTGTGCTCGACCCGGAAGGGCGGCGCGGCACGCGGGTGGCGCCATGAGCGATGCGCATCTGCTGCTGGTCTCGCTCGGCCCGGTGCAGGATTTCATTGCCCAGGCCCGGCGCAGCCGCGATCTCTGGTTTGGCAGCCATCTGCTCTCCGAACTCTCGCGTGCGGCGGCGTCCCGGCTCGCCGCCGCCGGCGCTCTGCTGATCTTTCCGGCGCTCGACAACGGCGACCCGGAACTTGGCCCGTGCGATGCGCCGACAAGAGCGGACGAGAGACCGCCGATCTCGGTCGCCAACAAGATCCTCGCTGAAGTGCCAGCGGAGATCGATCCGCGCGGCTGCGCCGAAAGCGCCCGCCAGGCGGTGCGGGAGCGCTGGCGGACGATCGCGCAGAGCGTGCGCAACGGGCGCGGCAAGCCCCTTCTCGCCGCCGGCGTCGACATCGATGCCGTCTGGGACGAGCAGGTCGCGGACATCCTCGAATTCTATGCCGTCTGGGTGCCGCTCGTCGGCGCCTACAAGGACGCGCGGCAGGCGGCCGAGCAGGCACTCGCCGGGCGCAAGAACCTGCGCGATTTCCGCCCCTGGCGTCACGATTGCGCCGGCGCCCCGAAATCGAGCCTCGACGGCGCCCGCGTCTCGGTGCTTAAGCGCAATCGCAGCGCCGCCGGCTTTCGCCGCCTGCGCATCGCCGAGGGCGAGCAGCTCGACGCGATCGGGCTGATCAAGCGCGCCGGGTTCGAGCCCGAGCAGTTTGTGCCGCTCGTCAATGTCGCCGCCGGCCCCTGGCTGCGGCAAGCGGCTGAGACTGCCTGTGAAGAGCTCGCCCGTTTGCGCCAAGCGTGCCGGGCGCGGGAGATCCCGGCGATCCGGTCTCCATTGCCGGTCGTTGCGCCGTTGCCGTTTGACGCGAGCGTGCTCTACCCGTCGCGCTGGACGGCCTTGTTCAAGGAGCTCGATCCGCCGGAAACGGATGCCGCGGTCGCGCGTGCCTGGGGGGAACAGCACGTCCGCCCGCTGCTGAAGGGCATGAAAAGCGAGCCGCCCGCCTATGTCGCCTGCCTCGCCGCCGATGGCGACCACATAGGCAGAGCGATCGACAGTCTCCCGTCCGCCGCCGCCAATCGGGAATTCTCGCGAGCGCTGGCGCGGTTCCCCGGCGAGGCGCGGGAGATCGTCGAAGGGGCCGAGCATTGCGGCTCGCTGATCTACGCCGGCGGCGATGACGTATTGGCCTTTCTGCCGGCGGCGACCGCGCCGGCCTGCGCCGACGCGCTCAGACGAGCGTTCCGCAAGCGGCTCAAAGCCGGGGTCTCCGCAGAGATCGTGCTTACCCTTTCGGTCGGCATCGCGGTCGGGCACGCGACGGAGGCGATGAGCGTGCTGCTCGCTCTCGCGCGCCGGGCCGAGCGTGCGGCCAAGGACGCCGGGGGCGACGCGCTGGCGGTCATCGTGGACAAGCGCTCGGGCGGGGAACGGCAGCTTGCGCTCTCCTGGAAAGACGATCCTCTCGCTCGCCTGCGTCACGATGCCGGGTTGCTCAAGGAAAAACTTTCGACCGGCAAGGCGCACGAATTGGAGACGCTGATGCGCCGCTTCCCCGATCCCCGCTGTACTGCGGTCGGACCCGAAGCGGCGCAGGCGCTCGTCGGTTATGCCGAGGATATCCTGGCTCATACGGGCGAAAGCGAGGCAACTTCCCTTTCCGATCTCGGCGTCGAACCGCAAGCCGATTACGTGGCGCTCCGCCGCGCTCTCGCCACCGCGATCGATCGCATTCTGATCGTGCGGTCATTGCGTGAAGCGGGGTTCAGATGACCGATCTCGTGCTCTCGCCGCGCGACGGCCTGTTTCTGAAAGATGGGCGCGAATGGGCGACCAGCCAGGAAGGCCGTGCGCACAGCCTCCTCTGGCCGATGCCGTCGACCCTGTTTGGCGCGCTCTGCACCGCGCAAGGTCGGGCAAAGGAGGCGGCCGGGCAAAATCTGGCCCCGCAGCAGTGGCAGGCGCTGGCAGCTACAATGACCCTCGGGCCGAGCCTCGCCCTGCGCCGCCCGCTGGCGGAGGCTTCCCCCTGGTCCCCGGCGCACCGCGTCTGGCCGGTTCCGGCCGATGCGCTGTTCCTCGCCGATGAGGCCGGCCGGGCGCAGCGGGTGCTGCGGCTCGATCCCCGGCCGTCGCGCCATGCGATGCTTGGCCGCGACGATGACGAGGTGGTGGCGCGGCTGTGGTGGCCGCGTATGGACGAGCAGACCAAGCCGGCGGGCGCGCCGTTGTGGTGGGAAGAGCAGGCGTTTGTCACCTGGCTTGCCGATCCTGCTGCTGAACGCCCCTGTAAAGGCCCGTTCCCCGGCCTCGCCCTGCCGCGGCACGTGCAGGCGCATGTCGGCATCGACCCGGCAACCTTCGCCGCGCGCGCGAGTATCCTGTTCGCCCATGACGTCATCGAAATGCTCGACGAAGCGCGCTGCGAGTGGGCCATCGGCTGCCGGGTCGCGCTCGCAGGAAATCCGCCGGACCTTGCCACGCTGGGCGGCGATCGTCGGGTTGCCAAAATCTTGTCCTTGCCCGCCGGCAGCGACCTGTTTGCGTTTCCGCCAGACCTGGGCAAAGCCTTTGACCAACAACAGCCCAAAGGCGTGCGGCTCGTCGCGGTGACGCCCGCGGTCTTTGCGGCCGGCTGGCTGCCCGACGGGTTCGAGGCTACTGGTGACAATACCTGTCGCGGACGGCTGCCGGAGATCGACGCCGATCTGATCCTGCGCGCCGCCCGCGTGTTGCGCCCGGCCCATGTCTCCGGCTGGGACATGGCGGCGGGCAAGCCAAAGCCGACCACGCGCCTGGTGCCGCCCGGCACCGTCTATCATCTTGAAGCCGATGGCGGCGTCTTTTCGGCTGCGATAGCGGAGAGCCTCTGGCTCGCGGCATTTGGTTGCCGTACGGAGCAGGGGTTCGGCCGCTTTGTGCCCGGGGTGTGGCATCCCGAGGAGAACGGGACATGATTGCCCAGTCTTACATTCTGCACGCACTGTCGCCGCTCCATGCCGGGATCGGCCAGGCGGCGGAATTGATCGATCTGCCGATTGCGCGGCTTAAGGGCAGCGGCATTCCCTATGTGCCGGGCTCCTCGATCAAGGGGGTGCTGCGCGACGCACGCGGCGGGTCGCATCCGCAGGATGTCGAGGCGGTTTTCGGGCCCGATACCGCGAACGCCGACGCCCATGCGGGAGCGCTTGTCTGCACCGATGTGCGCCTGCTTGCCCTGCCGGTGCGCAGCTTCCGCGGCACCTTCGCCTTTGTCACCTCGCCGCTGCTGCTGGCGCTCGCCGCCCGCGACCTTGGCCAACCGCCAGCGATCCCCAAGGTGAAATACACTCACTGCATCGCCGCTCCCAAGCTTCAGGCGGACGGCAAGGTCTATTTCGAGGATCTCGACCTCACGGCGGCGCCGATGGAGAACGCCTTCACGGCGTGGCGGGACCGTCTCGCCCCGGTGTTCGGCGCCGATGCACCCCGGCAGCAAGTCTTTTCCTCGCGCTTTGCCGTGGTGGACGACGAGACCATGACCTTTTTGTGGGAGACGGCGACCCAGCTCGATCAGCGCGTGCGCATCGACCCCGAGACCCGCACGGTGGCAAAGAGGGCGCTCTGGCTCGAAGAGAGCCTGCCGCCCGAAACGCTGTTGATCGGCCTGTTGCTCGCCGAGCCGAGCCGCAGGCCGGGTCATCCGCTGACCGCCGCGCAGATCCTCGATATCGCTTTGCCGAGCCAGGGAGAACAGATTTTGCAGTTCGGCGGCAAATCGACGATCGGCCGCGGCCGCTGTCGGATGGTGCGGCTATGAGTAAAAAGAACAGAAACAAAAGAAATCCCGGCCCGCACGCCGCCCCGATACCGGCACGGCCGGCCGCTGCCACTCCGAGCATGGGATTGCCGAAGCAGGCAGCTTCCGCCGCGCCGCAGCAGGCGCAGACGGACTCTCAAGAGACTGATGCCACGTCGCGACCTCTGCGCAAGGACCAGCAGCGGACGCTGTGCGCCTATGGCTGGGCAGACACGGCGAAACAGCAAGGCAAGCTCGACGATTACGAGATCGCGGTGCAGAGCTTCGCCGCGACGCTCTTGCGCAGCGGTTTCGCCGCCGCTGTCTCCGTGCTCGAACGTAGCGCCGACCACCGTGACGGGTTCGCGCTGCTGCTCGACAATCTCGCCTTCTACACCCTGCCCGGGATCGCGGCGACCATGCCGCCATCGGAATGGCCGGCGCGGGTCCGCGGGCTCGCCGATATCGGCCAATACATGCAGGCGACGCGCGAGCTGATCGCGCTGCTCGGCTGGCTGCGCCGGGCCTGCCGCGCGCTTGGCGCGGAGAAAGCGCCCCAGGCGGAGCCGACAGGATGAGAACGGTCATCAAAACCGCGATCGGAGAGCGGCCCGCCAGTCATTTCGGGCACGCTTATGAGGTGCTCGCTCCGGCTCCGGCATCGCTGGGCCAACCCGACGTGTCCGCCCGCGAGACCTGGCTCGCCCGCTGCGAGCAGATCGCCGTCACCGCCGACTACTCGGTGTTCTACGAGCGGTGGAAACAAAGTTTTGCGCCGGCCGGCTCCCGGACGCGGGAGGTCGGCGCCCTGTCCCGCCTGCTGATCGGCCACGGCAACCCCTCGGGATCGGGTGTCGGACTGACGGTGCATCATGCCTGGGGGGTGCCGGTGCTGCCGGGCAGTTCGCTGAAGGGGCTGGTCGCGCATTACATCGACGCCGTCTATGGCGCGGAGAACCCGGATGAACCCGAGCGCCGCGCCTGGCGCGGCCCGACCTGGACCGGCCGACGCATCGCGCAAGGCGATGGGGCGGGTGAGCATTTTGCCGCCCTGTTTGGAGCGCCCGCAGTGGATGGGGAAGAAGATTCGGCGCGCCGCGGCTTTGTCGAGTTCCACGACGCGCTCTATGTATCGGGATCGGCAAACGGCCGGCCGTTCGCGCGCGACGTGCTGACCGTGCATCAGAAGCGGTATTACGACAGCCAGGGTCGGGAGGGCCCGAGCGATTGGGATTCGCCGAACCCGGTCGGTTTTCTGACGGTGCGGACGGGGGCGCGCTTTTTGCTGGCGC
>JBOHMF010000159.1:0-8945 GCA_050730055.1 Allostellaceae bacterium | reverse complement strand
ATCGGCCGGCGGCGGCCGCGCGGCCGATCGCCGCCGCGGCCCAATAGGCGGCACGGGCGATCAGCCCGGCGCCTCGCCCCAGACGACATAGCGCTGGCGGGTGCGCGGTTCGAGCCCCTCCTCGATCATGCGCGCACGCTGCGCCGCGACAAGATCGAGAAGGGGATCGCTGCCGATCGCATGAAGGCCGTGCGCCGCGAACAATTGTCCGATCTCCTCGCGCGACCGCCCGCCGAGAAACGGCAGCCGGTCGCCGATCACGCGGTACTCGGCGCTTCTGTGCGCGTTCTCCTGCCTGGGCAGGGCGGCGGAGGCGGCCGGATCGGACCGGCCGTCGATGACGGCGAGCCGGCCGCCCGGCCGCAACAGGCGCACCCAGGCGGCAAGCGCGGTCTCCGGGTGCGGCAGGGTCCACAGCAGGTGGCGGCAGACGAGGAGATCGAAGCTCCCCGCCGGAAACGGTGGCGCCTCGGCGTCACCCTCCGCGAAGCGGATGGACAGCCCTTGCGCCGCCGCCTTTGCGCGCGCCTCGGCGAGCATCGCCGGGGCGAAGTCGATCCCGCTCGCGCGATTGCCCCGCGCCGCCAGTTCAAGCGCCAGAAAACCGGTGCCGCAGCCCACGTCGAGCGCGTCGCCGGGGCCTTTCCCGGCGAGCACAAGATCGAGAATGCGGTCCCACGCCGCGCGCTCGGCGGGGGTGCGGATGCTATGGCCAAAATCCGCGTCAAAATGCGCCGCCCGCCGGTTCCAGTGAGCGGCGACCTGGGCTTTGACCGGATCGCTTTGCGGCAAGGTCATGGCGAAATCTCCAAAAGGCGGCGTCCGCTGGAGAGAGACGCCGCCGCAGCGTCGTTCCGCGGCCGGCGGAAGTCCAGCGGAAGGCGCGCCGGGGGATGCGTCGCGGGGCTGGCGCCGCGTCCGCCCTGCCGCCATACTTGCAAACTGCGCGGCAAACGCCGCGCAGCAGGGAACCGGGCATGGACCTCACGCGACAGGACGATGACGGACCGACTCGCGAAATCCCGGAAGCCGGCCGCCTCGGGACGGACGGGTCTGCCGGTGTCTCCGGCGCGGTGCGCGCCCGCGCGCCGCGCCGTTCGGCCGGCCGCGGCGAACGCCGGTCGCTGCCCCCGTTCTTTGCCACCGCCCCGGTCGCCTGCCCCTATCTCGCGGGCCGGGCCGAGCGCAAGCTGATTGTCGAACTCAGCGGCGACGGCGCACCCTCCTTTTATGACGATCTGTCGCGCGCCGGCTTTCGCCGCAGCCATCGTTTCGCCTATCGCCCGGCGTGCCGCGGCTGCTCGGCCTGCGTTCCGGTGCGCATCGCTGTCGCGCGCTTTACCCCGACGCGCTCGACCCGGCGGGTCGTCGGCGCCAACCGCGATCTGACCGGGCGTCTCCTTGCCCCGCGCGCCACCACCGAGCAATTCCGGCTGTTCTGGGTCTACCAGCGCATGCGCCACGGCGGCGGCGAGATGGCGGCAATGAGCTATGCCGATTACCGGGCGATGGTCGAGGATACGCCGGTGCGCACCGCGATCGCCGAGTTCCGCGACGGCGACGGCCGGCTTTTTGCCGCCTCGCTGATCGATCGGCTCGATGACGGTCTCTCGGCCGTCTACAGCTTTTACGATCCGGCGCAGACAAAGCGCAGCCTTGGCACCTGGAGCATCCTGTGGCTGATTGAGGAGTGCCGGCGCAGCCGTTTTCCCTATGTCTATCTCGGCTACTGGATCGCCGACAGCCCGAAGATGGCATACAAGGCGCGGTTCACCGGGCTTGAGCGGCTGGTTCCCGGCGGCTGGGTCGATTTTCCGCGCCCGGCCGGCGCTGCGGCGAGGTGAACCCATGCCGATCGGTGCGCTCGATTCGACACTCTTCGCCGACATGTTTGGCACCCCGGCGATGCGCCAGGTCTTTGGCGACGACGCCTTTCTCGCCCGCTGCGGCGAGGTCGAGGCGGCCCTCGCCCGCGCCGAGGCGGCTTGCGGGCTGATCCCCGCTGCGGCGGCGGAGGCGATCTCGCGCACCGCCGCGGGGCTCCTCGACGGCACCCTCGCGCTCGACCGCGCCCGCCTCAAACGCGAGACCGAGACGGTCGGCTACCCGATCCTGCCGCTGGTGCGCCAACTCGCCGAACTCAGCGGCGAGGCCGGGCGCTGGGTGCATTGGGGCGCGACCACGCAGGACATCATGGACACCGCCGTGGTCTTGCAGATGCGCGAGGGGTTCGCCCTCCTGGAAGCGGATCTGACGGCAACGCGCGGTCATCTCGCCGAGCTCGCCCGGCGCCACCGCGCGACGCCGATGGCCGGGCGCACCCATTTGCAGCACGCCCTGCCGATCACCTTTGGCTACAAGGCCGCGGTGTGGCTCTCGGCGCTCGACCGCCACGCCGAGCGGCTGGCCCAGTTGCGCCCGCGCGTCCTCCTCGCCGAATTTGGCGGTGCTGCCGGGACGCTCGCCTCGCTTGACGCCAGCGGCGCCAAGGGTCTCGAAGTCCGCGCCGCGCTGGCGCGCGAGCTCAAGCTCGGCGACCCGCCGATCACCTGGCACGCGGCGCGCGAGAGCGTCGCCGAGAGCGTGCAGTTTCTCGCCCTCCTCGGCGGCAGCCTCGGCAAGATCGCCTTTGACGTGATGCTGATGTCGGCGACCGAGTTTGGCGAGGCGGCCGAACCCTTCGCCGCCGGCCGCGGCTCCAGTTCGACGATGCCGCAAAAGCGCAACCCGATCTCCTGCGAACTGATCCTGGCCGCGGCGAAGGCGCTGCGCCAGTCGGCCGGGCTGGTGCTCGATTCGTTGATCGCCGATTTCGAGCGCGCGACGGGACCCTGGCACGTCGAGTGGCTGGCGGTGCCGGAAGCCTTTGGCTATGCCGCCGGCGCGCTGCACCAGGCGCGTTTTCTCTTGGGCGGGCTGATTGTCGATACCGGCCGCATGGGCAGGAATCTGGCAATGACGCATGGTCTCATCGTCGCCGAGGCGGTGATGATGGGGCTGGCCCCGCATATCGGCCGCAACGAAGCCCACGATCTCGTCTATGACGCCTGCCGCGCGGCGATCGAGAGCGAGCGGCCGCTCTTTGACGTGCTGCGCGAAATCCCGGCCGTTGCAGAGCCCCTCGGCATCGAGCGGCTGCGGGCGCTCACCGATCCCGCCAACTATCTTGGCGCCGCGCCAGCGATGGTCGATTCCATCCTGGCCGGCCGCTGAGAGCCGCAACCTTGGCGGAATGCCCCCGGCTTTCGCCGGGGTTTTCCGCCCTGCAATATCCCCCGTCGAGCGCAGGGCGGAAAAGCGTAGAAGCGGAGCGTATTCCGCCGATTTTGTTTATCTACTGCGCGGCGGCGCGCAGCGAAGAGGAGGGGGCAGCGCCCGCGGCGTGGCCGACAAGAGCCGCGATCATCGCCGCCAGATCGTGCTGGCGATAGGGTTTTGAGAGGCGCGGCCACGCCGTCTCCGGGTTCAGCAACTCGGCGTAGCCGGTGGCGATGATGACCGGCAGCCCGGGCCGCAGCCGTGCGATCCGGTCGGCGAGTTCGGTGCCGGTCATCCCGGGCATCGCATAATCGGTCACGACGAGGTCGATCTCGGGCCGCGCGCGCAGCACCTCGATCGCGCGCTCTCCCGACTCCGCCTCGATCGCCGCGTGGCCGAGATCCTCGATCATCGCCGCCGTCCCCGCCATGACGATCGGGTCGTCATCGACGACGAGGACATGATACGGACGGATCCCGCCGGCCTCCGGCGATCCTGCCGGCCGCCGGCCCTCGGGCGCGGCCCCCTTGGCAACCGGCAGCCACAGCGCGATCGTGGTGCCGCGGTTTGGCTGGCTGTCGATCCGCATCGCACCGCCCGATTGAGCGACAAGGCCATGCACCATCGAGAGACCGAGGCCGGTGCCGCGCCCGCGCTCTTTTGTCGTAAAGAACGGCTCGCTCGCCCGTTTTGCGGTCGCCTCATCCATGCCGCATCCGGTGTCGCGCACCGTGATCGAGACATAATCGCCGGCGGCAAGACCCAGCGGATCGTCGGCACCGACCGGCACGGTCCGGGCGGTGATCGCCAGATCGCCGCCCTCCAGCATCGCGTCGCGCGCGTTGACGGCAAGATTGAGGAGGGCGAGTTCGAGTTGATTGGGATCGACATGGGCGGCGCCAAGCTCGGGAGCAAACGCGGTGGTGATCCGGATCATCGGCCCGAGCGAACGGCCCAGCATCCCGATCATGCCCTCGACAAGCCGGGGGATTTCGACCGCCTCGGGCCGCAACTCCTGGCGCCGGGCAAAGGCGAGCATGCGCTTCGTGAGGGCGGCGCCGCGCTCCGCTCCCTGCATCGCCCCGTCAATGAGGCGCAAGAGCCGCGGATCGTCGGAGACATATTTGTGGATCAGTTCCAGATTGCTGAGCACCGCCATCAGGAGATTGTTGAAATCATGCGCGACGCCGCCGGTCAACTGGCCGAGGCTTTCGAGCTTTTGCATCTCGTGCACCTGCGCGAGCGCCGCCTCGCGCTCGCGCGTGCGCTCCTCGACGCGCCGTTCGAGTCCGGCATTGGCCTTTTCGAGCGCGAGGGTGCGCTCCCTGACCCGGCTTTCGAGCTCGGCGTTGAGCGCTTCAAGCTCGCGGGTCTTGCGGTAGAGTTCGGCAAAGACCTTGATCTTGGCGCGCAGCAATTCGGGCACCACCGGCACCGGAACGTAATCGACCGCCCCCAGCTCGTAACCGCGCAGGAGATCGATCTCGGCGACCTGGATCGCCGAGACAAAGATGATCGCGGTCCTCTGAAAGCGCGGGTGCTCGCGGATCATCGCGGCCAGCTGGAAGCCGTCGAGATCGGGCATGCACACGTCGATGAGAATGATCGCGATCTCGGATTTGAGCAGGTGCTGAAGCGCCTCGTCGGCCGAACCCGCCTTGATCAGCCGTTCTCCGAGCAGCGCCAGGATCGCCTCGTAGCTGAGGAGCTTGGCCGGCTGGTCATCGACCAGGAGGATGTTGACCGGCGCCGCCTCGCTCATCGCCCCGCCCCTTAACGGTGCAGCCACAGGCGCAGCGCCGAGAGCAACTGCTCGGTGTTGACCGGCTTGGCGAGATAATCGGAGGCGCCGGCATCGAGGCATTTTTCCCGGTCGCCCTTCATCGCCTTGGCGGTCAGCGCGATGATCGGCAGGCGGCGCTGGGCGGGGTTGCTGCGGATCACCTGGATCGTCTGATACCCGTCCATCTCCGGCAGCATGATGTCCATCAGGACGATCGCCAGGTCCGGCGTCGCTTCGAGGAATTCGATCGCCTCCCGTCCGGTCGTCGCCGTCAGCACCCGCATGCCGCGCCGTTCGAGCACGCTCGACAGCGCGAAGATGTTGCGGGCGTCGTCATCGACGAGGAGCACCGTCTTGCCCACCAGATCCTCGTCCGAGCTGTGCAGGCGTTCGAGCATCTTCTGCTTGTCGGCCGGCAGATCGGAGACGACGCGGTGCAGAAACAGCGCCGTCTCATCGAGGAGCCGCTCAGGCGATTCGACGCCCTTGACGATGACGCTGCGGGCCATCGTGTGCAGTCGCGCGTCCTCCTCCGGCGACAATTCGCGCCCGGTAAAGACGACGACCGGCAGGTCCGACAGGGCCGGATCGTCGCGGATCACTTCCAGGAGATCAAAGCCCGACATGTCGGGCAGCCGCAGATCGAGAACGATGCAGTCGATCGGCCGCTCGTGCATCAGGGCGGCCGCCTCGGCGCCGGTCGCGGCGGTCATGATGTCGATGTCGTCATGCGCGAGAAGCTGGGTGATGCCAAGCTGCTCGGCGGGGTTGTCCTCGACAACCAGGAGGTGCTTCTGGCGCGGCTGCACATAGTCCTTGATGCGCCCGAGGGCGGCGCCGAGATCGCGCGCCGTCGAGGGCTTGGTGACAAACGAGAAGGCGCCGCGCGCGAGACCGTTCTGCCGGTCCTCGTCGAGTGTGACGATCTGCACCGGGATGTGCCGCGTCAACGGGTTCTGCTTCAACTGGCTCAACACCGTCCAGCCCAGCATGTCGGGGAGAAAGACATCGAGCGAGACCGCGCTCGGCTGGTATTCGCGGGCGAGCGTCAGGGCGTCGGCACCGCGCATCGCGATCAGCGCCTTGAACCCCTTTTCATGCGCCAGATCGGCGACGATCCGGGCGTAATGCGGGTCGTCCTCGACGATCAAGAGGAGCGGATCGCCGGGTTCGAGAGCGGCGCGGTCGTCGGGCATCGCTTCGGTCGGGGGAGCGGCGGCCGCGGTCGCCGGCGCCACGGCGCGCGGCACCGGAGCCGCCGGACGCTGGACCGATCCGCTATAGGCGAGCGGCAGGTAGAGGGTGAAGGCGCTGCCCGCCCCGGGTGCGCTGCGCAACTGGATCTCGCCGCCCAGAAGCTGCGACAGCTCGCGGCTGATGGCGAGACCGAGGCCGGTCCCGCCGTAGCGGCGGCTGGTGCTGGCATCGGCCTGCTGAAACGCCTCAAAGATGATCTTCTGCTTTCCGAGCGGGATGCCGATGCCGGTATCCGAGACCTCAAAGGCGACCACGGCGCGCGCCTGGGAGAGCACCGGGTGATCCGGCGTCCAACCGGAGGAAGCGGTCGTGACGGTGAGCTTCACGCCGCCCGCTTCGGTGAACTTGAAGGCGTTTGACAGCAGGTTTGTGAGAACCTGCTGCAAACGCTTGGCATCGGTGACAAGGGTGGGTTCGAGACGCGGATCAAAGGTGACGGAGAAATCGAGCTTTCTGGCCTCGGCTTCGTGGCGGAATGGGCGCGTCACCATCCGTTCGAGATTGGCAAAGGCGATCTCTTCGGCCTCGACCGTGACCGTTCCCGATTCGATCTTTGACAGATCGAGGATGTCGCTGATCAGGTTCATCAGATCGATCCCCGCGCCGTGGATCGTGCGGGCGAATTCGACCTCTTTCTCGCTCAGCGTATGGTCGGGGTTCTCGGCCAGGTGCTGCCCCAGGATCAGGATACTGTTCAACGGCGTGCGCAGCTCGTGCGACATGTTGGCGAGAAATTCAGACTTGTACTTGGAGGTGAGAGCCAATTCACCGGCCTTGTCCTCCAGGGCGCGGCGCGCCTGCTCGATTTCCTGATTCTTGTTTTCGACCTCGACGTTCTGCTCGACGAGCTGCTGGGCCTTCTGCTCCAGCTGCTCGTTGGTCTGCTGCAACTCGCGCTGCTGCGACTGCAACTCGCCGGCGAGCTGCTGCGACTGCTGCAACAGCGCCTCGGTGCGCATCGTCGCCTTGATGCTGTTCAAGACGATGCCGATGCCCGCGGTCAACTGTTCAAGAAACGAGATTTGCAGATCGGTGAATTTTCCGATCGATCCCAACTCGATGACCGCCTTGACCTGACCCTCGAACAGGACCGGCAGGACGATGACGTTGCGCGGCGCCGCCTTGAACAGTCCGGAGGTGATCGGGACGACGGTATCGGGCAGTTCGGTCAACAGGAGGCGGCGGGCGTCGGCGGCGCATTGACCGGCGAGACCCTGCCCGAGCCGCAGCCGGGCGGGATGGCCGTCCGGCTCGGCGCTGTCGGCATAGGCCGAGAGGAGGCGCAGTTCGCCGTCGTCCTCGACCAGATAGATGACGCCGTTCTGGGCGTTGACCAGCGGCCCCAGACCCGAGAGCAGCATGCGCCCGACGGTGGCGAGATCGCGCTGGCCTTGCACCATATTGGTAAAGCGGGCGAGGTTGGTCTTCAACCAGTCCTGCTCGGTGTTGCGCTCGGTGGTGAGGCGCAGATTGCCGATCATCGTATTGATATTGTCTTTCAGTTCCGCGACCTCGCCGCGCGCCTCGACCTGGATCGAGCGGGTCAGATCGCCCTTGGTGACGGCGGTGGCGACCTCGGCGATCGCGCGCACCTGGGTCGTCAGATTGGCGGCGAGCAGATTGACGTTGCCGGTCAGATCCTTCCAGGTGCCGGCGGCGCCCGGCACATGGGCCTGCCCGCCGAGCCTGCCCTCGACACCGACCTCGCGCGCCACGCTGGTCACCTGATCGGCAAAGGTGGCGAGCGTATCGGTCATGTTGTTGATCGTCCCGGCGAGCGCGGCGACCTCGCCCATCGATTTGACCGTCAGGTTCTGCTTCAGATCGCCGTTGGCAACGGCGGTGACAACCTTGACGATCCCGCGCACCTGCTCGGTCAGATTGGCGGCCATGACGTTGACGGTATCGGTCAGATCCTTCCAGGTGCCGGCGACGCCGGGGACCGCGGCCTGGCCGCCGAGCCGGCCGTCGGTGCCGACCTCGCGCGCCACGCGCGTCACCTCCGAGGCAAAGGCGTTCAACTGATCGACCATCGTGTTGATGGTGTTTTTCAGTTCGAGGATTTCGCCCTTCACATCGACGGTGATCTTGCGCGACAGGTTGCCGCGTGCCACCGCGGTCGTCACCTCGGCGATGTTGCGCACCTGGGTCGTGAGGTTGGCGGCGAGCAGATTGACGTTGTCGGTCAGGTCCTTCCAGGTGCCGCCGACACCGGGAACGACGGCCTGCCCGCCAAGCCGGCCCTCGGTGCCGACCTCGCGCGCGACGCGCGTCACCTCGGCGGCGAAGGAGCGCAACTGCTCGACCATCGTGTTGAGGGTTTCCTTCAACAGGAGCATCTCGCCGCGCACATCGACGGTGATCTTTTTTGACAGATCCCCGCCGGCGATCGCGGTCGCCACCTCGGCGATGTTGCGCACCTGCGCGGTCAGGTTGCCGGCCATCGAGTTGACGTTGTCGGTCAGGTCCTTCCAGGTGCCGGCGACGCCCTTGACCTCCGCCTGACCACCGAGTTTGCCTTCGGTGCCGACTTCGCGCGCGACGCGCGTCACCTCGCCGGCAAAGGCGTTCAACTGATCGACCATCGTGTTGATGGTCTCCTTCAGTTGCAGGATCTCGCCCGAGACGGTGACCGTGATCTTTTTGG